>JAFAKZ010000560.1 GCA_019234745.1 Burkholderiales bacterium | reverse complement strand
GCTTCGGCGCGGCGGAACAGCCACACAAGGATGAAGGTGATCGACAAGTATATGAGCGCCGCCGTGCCATAGGCATCGAAAGTCTTGTAAGTGGCCGAATTGGCGTCGCGCGCTACCTTGAGAATATCGGGCACGGTAGCCGTAAAGGCAACCGTTGTCGCATGCAGCATGAGGATTACTTCGTTGCTGTAGGACGGCAAAGCGCGGCGCAAGGCAGCCGGGATAACGATGCGGCGCAGGGCGGTGAACTTCGACATACCGTAGGCCTGGGCCGCTTCGATCTCGCCATAGGGCGTGGCGCGAATGGCGCCGGCGAAGATTTCAGTCGTATAGGCACAGGTATTGAGCGCAAAGGCCAGGATGGTGCAGTTGAGGCCTTCCTGGAAGAAATGCTTGAGCCCGTCATGCGCCTGTACGAAATCCAGCCCGAACATGCCGGAATAGATCAGCAGCAGCTGCACATAAAGCGGCGTGCCACGGAATACATAGGTGTAGAGCCAGACCGGGCCAGATATCCAGCGGCGCTTGGATACGCGCGCCACCGCCAGCGGCACGGAAAACACGAATCCCAGGGAAACCGACGCCACCAAGAGCCACAGGGTGATGGCAATGCCCGTGTAGTGGTAGCCGTCCGTCCAGAGAAACTGCTTCCAGAAGTCGTGCAGGAAGTTTTCCCAATAGTCCTGGAAGAAACCTAGTTGCTGAACGTCGTCCTCGATCGACATCATTGCCGTCCCGATCATAGTTCAGCACTCCGCACGCCAGCCGAGTAGCGCTTTTCCAGCCAGATCAGGGCCAAGTTGGAAATCGACGTCAGCGCGAGGTATATCCCGCCGGCCACGGCAATAAAAAAGAACATATGGAAGGTGCCCTTGCCGGCATCCTGCGCCTGCTTCACCACATCGGCGAGGCCGATGATGGAAACGAGCGCCGTACTCTTGAGCAGCACCTGCCAGTTATTGCCGATGCCCGGCAGCGCAAAGCGCATCATCTGCGGGAAGAGCACGCGGTGGAATACCTGCCAGCGTGACATGCCATAGGCGAAGCCCGCTTCCAGCTGGCCCTTGGGTACAGCCAGGAAGGCGCCACGGAAGGTCTCGGTGAAGTAGGCGCCATAGATAAAGCCGATGGTGACCACGCCTGCGGCGAAGGGGTCGATATCGATCTGGTCCATCTGGCGCCAGTCGGTAAAGTCGTTCAGCCAGATCTGCAAGTTGTAGAACAGCAGCAGCATCAGTACGAGATCGGGCACGCCACGGGTCACGGTCGTATAAACCGTGGCCGGATAGCGCAGCAAGCGACTCGGGGCCAGTTTCGCCCCGGCACCGGCCAATCCGATGACAAAAGCCACCAATAGCGACAATAGCGATAGTTCGATCGTCACCATGGTGCCCTGCCACAATAGCGGGCCATACCCTTCCAAGAACATGCCTTAGCCTTTGACGAGAGGTATTGAGCTTTGACGCGACGCGATCCGACGGCCTAGAGGCAGGCCGCCGGCATCATATGGATACTGCCGGATCAGTTTCCGTAGATATCGAAGTCGAAATACTTCTTCTGGAGCTTGTCGTAGGTGCCGTCCTTATGGATATCGGCCAGCGCCTTGTTGATGGCTTCCTTCAGCGGCTTATCGGCCTTGCGCACGCCGATGCCTGCACCTTCGCCGAGGTACTTCTTGTCGAGGACCTCCGGACCAGCATAGGCAAAGCCCTTGCCCTGCGGCTTTTTCAGAAAACCCTCGTTCGCCTCGATGGCGTCCTGGAAACTCGCATCCAGGCGGCCGGACATCAGATCGGCGACAACCTGGTCCTGGTTCTGATAAGACACAATCTCTACACCAGTCGGCGCCCACTTGGCCTTGGCATAGTCTTCCTGCGTCGTACCCTGCTCCACCCCGACACGCTTGCCGTGCAGCGATTGCGGCGTAGGCTGCAGGTTGCTGTTGGCCCGAGCAATCAAGCGCGACGGCACCTTGAACACCTTGTTGGTGAAGTCGATTTCCTGCAGGCGCTTATCCGTCATGCTCAAGGACGACAGGATGCCGTCGAATTTCTTGGCCTTGAGCGCCGGGATCAAGCCGTCGAAGTCGTTTTCGATCCATACGCAGCGGGCGTTCAACCGGCGGCAGATTTCATTGCCGAGATCCACGTCAAAGCCGACGACTTTGCCATCCGGCGCCTTGGATTCGAATGGGGGGTAGCTTGCATCGACGCCGAATCGGATCTCCTTGAAGTCGGCAGCCAGGGCAGCAGCCGACAAGGCCATCGCGATGGCGCCAAACAGGAAGGTTCTCTTCATCTCACGGTCTCCTCGTCTTCTTGAAAATACAGCCCGCGACACTACCATATGACCGATCCATCGGTATGGCCGTGACGATTGTAATACCGGCTTCACAATCGGTCGCGTTCTAAAAAGCGACATCTTGATACAGTAAAGTCGCATTCGATTGAACCGAAAGTGATTAACCCAGTCAGTGGCAACAACGTTTTTACCTTTCCCGCAGCGGCGATACAACCGTGCATCAGCAGGAGGCGCTACCCTGCGCCTCATCATGTCTATAACAAAGTGTCGCAAACCCCAATCGCTGTAGTCACCCATACAAGGCTACAATGCCGCCGCATTCACGGCGCCCGACGCACGCGTACGCAGTCGAGCAGCCAATAGAGAGGCTCGCCGGACATATATATCCGGAATCGCCGGCGAGCTAAAACAAGGAGACGTCCCAAGATGCAAACCATCCACGCCAGCCTCGTCGCCGATATCGTGCGCAAGATCGACCCGCGCGAGGCCAGCCCGGTGAACCTGCCGTCGCTGCTGGAAAACTACTACGCCGATACCGACGCGCACGACCTGAGCTCCCGCGACGCCCAGGACTGGTATGGCGCAGCACTCGCCCACCTCAAGCTCGCCCAGACCCGCAAGGCCGGCGAATCGCTGGTGCGCGTGTACAACCCGAGCTTCGACGACCACCGCTGGCAGTCCAGCCACACGGTGATCGAGTTGGTGAACGACGACAAGCCCTTTCTGGTCGACACCGTCAGCTTGACGCTAAGCCGCATGGGCTATGGCCTGCACATCATCGTGCACCCCATCTTCCAGGTCGAGCGCGATGCCAAGGGCAAGCTGGAGCTGATGGGCTCGGGCAAGGCGGAATCGTGGATGCATCTTGAAATCGACCGCGTGACCGACAAGGCGCGCCTCGATGA
>JAFAKZ010000530.1 GCA_019234745.1 Burkholderiales bacterium | reverse complement strand
CCGGCATACGCTCGACGGGCAGAAGGCTGTAGGAGACCAAGCCGAGCACGAGCAGCGCCGCCATGACCATGGAGGCGAACACGGGGTTCTTGATGCTGACCTTAGTAATCCACATCTGATCATCCTTATGCCAGGTGCCGTCGGCGGTGAGCTTGAGGGCCGCGCTTCAGCCCAGGTCGATACATAACATACTGTACAGTATTCTATTAAACGGCTTTGCGAAAGTAAAGCAGTGTGTGCCTTCCAAGACAGGTCGCACGATGCGGCACCGCGTGCAGCATGCGGATTTGGTTCACGCGGTGGCGCCGTCACGCGGTACAAGATGTATCGGTCGTAGCAATGGTGCGCCATCCCTAGTGCAAGGGAAGCGAGGATAAGGGGTGGGAACAGTAAAAATCCGACGGAGGGTCGGATTGGGCCTTAGCGGCTGGTGGCCGGACGATAGCTGGTCTGGACCAGGTTCAGGCGCTCGGGATGCCAGTCCCAATGCACCTTCCAGGCGGCCAGCACGGCATTGGGGTACTCGGACTGGCCCAGGCTGCCGTTGTAGCGGCCCAGTGCACGGAAGAGGTCACCCTGCTCGATGTCCACATAGTGGCGCAGGATAGTGCAGCCATAGCGCAGGTTGGTGTTCACGTCGAACAGGTTATGGCTGCCGACGCCGATCTGGCGTGGCCAGAACGGCATGACCTGCATCAGCCCACGGGCACCCGCACTGGAGATGGCATAGCCGCGGAAGCCGCTTTCCACCTGGATCAGGCCCAGCACCAACTGCGGATCGAGGCCTGCGCGCGTGGCCTCGTACTGGATGGCGGTCAGCAGCTTTTCGCGCGTATAGGCGTCGGGCACCTTGTGCGCCAGGCGCTGCGACATCTCGGCAATCCAGGCCTGACCTTCCTGCTGGTTGGCGAAGACGAGGTGGGGCTGCATCGAATCGTTGATCGAGCGCTGCATGGTCGTCGCCACGGCGGCCGACAAGGCTTCTTCCTTCTGCGCGCCGGCGAATGCCGGTAGCGCAGCGAGAACACTCAACAAAATCAATACGATACGGATCGTCATTTCCTAGTTCTAGCTCAGCCTGCGAGTTTTCCAAGCACAAAGGCCGCAACATCGGCTTGCGCGACTAGTTCCGTGGTGCCGGCACGGCGCGATACGTACTCGACCTTGCCCTCGGCCAGCGACTTGTCGCCGATGGTAATGCGGTGCGGGATGCCAATCAGCTCCATATCGGCAAACATCACACCCGGGCGCTCGTTGCGATCGTCCATCAGCACGTCCACACCTTTGGCGCGCAAGGCGGCGTAGAGTTCATCAGCGGCATTTTTCACAGCCTCGGAACGCTGGTAGCCCACAGGCACGATGGCCACGGTGAAGGGTGCCATGGCGTCCGGCCAGATGATGCCGCGCTCGTCGTAGTTCTGCTCGATGGCGGCCGCCACCACGCGCGATACGCCGATGCCGTAGCAGCCCATCTCCATCGGTTGCAGCTGGCCATCCGCGTCCAGGTAGTTGCAGTTGAGCTTCTTCGAGTAGGTCGTGCGCAGCTGGAAGATATGGCCGACTTCGATGCCCTTGCACAGCTCCAGCACACCCTTGCCATCCGGCGAGGGGTCGCCCGCGACCACATTGCGCACATCGGCCACCACGTCGGCCTCGGGCAGGTCGCGACCCCAGTTGATGCCGGCCGTATGGAACTTGGGCTTGTTGGCACCCGCCACGAAGTCACTCATGGCGGCGACCGTGCGGTCCGCGATCAGGCGCACCTTGCTGCGGTCGATGCCGACAGGGCCGAGGAAGCCGGGCGGGCAGTTGAAGAAGGCGCGGATTTCCTCTTCCGTGGCGAAACGGAAGTCACCCATGCCTTCGAGCTTGCTCACCTTCACTTCGTTCAGGCTGTGGTCGCCACGCAGCAGCACAATAACCAATTGATCATCCTTCGACATCAGGGCGATCAGCTTGACCGTGCGTTGCAGGGGGATGCCCATCAGCTCGGCCACCTGCTCGCAGGTCGTCTGCTTGGGCGTGTCCACATCACGCATGGCTTCCGCAGCAGCGGCGCGCGGCGCAGCAGGGGCCAGCGCTTCGGCCAGCTCTACGTTGGCGGCGAAGTCGCTGGTCGGACAATAGGCCAGCGTGTCTTCACCGGCACCGGCCAGCACGTGGAATTCGTGCGAACCGTCGCCACCGATGGCGCCCGTATCGGCCGCCACGGGGCGGAAAGCCAGGCCCAAGCGGCGAAACACGTTGCTGTAGGCTTCGTGCATGCGGTAGTAGGTCTTTTCCAGCGAGGCAAAATCCGTGTGGAAGGAATAGGCGTCCTTCATCATGAATTCACGCGCACGCATCACGCCGAAGCGCGGGCGGATCTCGTCGCGGAACTTCATCTGCACTTGGTAGAAGTTGAGCGGCAGCTGCTTGTAGCTCTTGATCTCCGTGCGCGCGATGTCGGTGATGACTTCCTCGTGCGTGGGGCCGAAGCAGAAATCGCGCTCGTGACGGTCCTTGATCTTCAGCATCTGCGGGCCGAACACGGCCCAACGGCCGGACTCCTGCCATAATTCGGCGGGCTGCACAGCGGGCATCAGCAGTTCCATGGCACCTGCCGCATTCATCTCCTCGCGTACGATCGCTTCTACCCTGCGCAGCACGCGCAGGCCCAGCGGCATCCACGTATACAGGCCTGAACCCAGCTTCTTGATGAGGCCGGCACGGGTCATCAGCTTGTGGCTGGGCAGCTCGGCCTCAGTGGGCGCTTCCTTGAGGGTGGAGAGAAAGAATTGCGAGGTACGCATCGGTTCAGCCCGGTAATCGCTTGAAAAGACGCGATTTTAGCCTAGGGAGCGGCCGATTGAATACCGGGATCGAGTGAAACGTGAAAGGTGATGGCGCCCCGCGCCCGTGAAATGTGGTGGCAAGAGCGCTGAAACCACCTTTCACACCTCACGTTTCACTTATTACGCGCGGCATCAATCCCAACGGCGCTTGACGGCTTCCTCGACCGCATCCGTGATCATCTGCCGCAACTGCGGCTGCAGCGCTGCGATGGTGCGCTTGAGCGCCTCCACGTGCATGCCGGCCAGCTGGCGAGCCAGTTCGGCGCGCACCAGCTTTTCCATGGGGCCATACAGGCTGCCCGCGACTTCCTCGATCATGGTCTGGATGTCGATATGGTCGGGCGCCGGTGCGTCCAGCGACAGCTCCAAGCCCGCCTCGTCCTCGACCACAGCTTGTGGTTCGGACGTGGGCTCGGCGGCCGCCACCGGAGCTGGAGCTGGGGCAGGTTCGACAACGGGTGCCGGCGACTCTTCAGGCTCGGTGAAGTTGAAATTGAGCGACAGCTCAGGCATCAAGTTCCCGCCAGGCATAGCCGGTGGGGCAGCAGGAGCAGCCGGCGCCGGCTTGGCCTTGGGGGTGGCCGGCAGAACAGGCAACTCGGGGAATTCAAAGCTCGGCGCAGCCGCCGGAGCTGGTGCCGCAGGCTTGGGCTGCACGGGCGCCGTGGGCGCCGGGCGGGCCTTGGCCAGTGGCGGCACGTCGATCATGTCCGGCACGGCCGGTGCACTGGCGGGGTTGGCCGGTGCCTGGGTGGCGGACGGCGCAACAGTGGCCGCACCACTTGCTACCGGCGCAGCCGGTGCTGCCACGGGTGCCGGCATGACTGGGCGCGGCGCGGGCGCCAAGGCCGAATCATCCGCACGAATCTCCTCCGGCGTGAACATCAGGTCGTCACCGATCACGGTCGCCACCTCCGTCAACACAGGGATATTGCCGGCCGCTGCCGGCGATGCCAGGTCGGTAAGCACGGGCACACTGGGGTCTGGCCCGCTGCCGCGGTGCCGCGCGATCAATGCGTCCATCTTGCCTAGCATGGGCGACGGTTCGCTATCCATATCGAGCGGGGGCAGCTCAGCCATGTTGCGGCACCTGTTCCAGTTTGGCCATATCGGTAAATTCCACGTCGAAGCCCGCCTGGCGATAGCGGGCTACGTGGCGGCGCGCATCCTGGCGCCCTGCCTCGTCGTCGTGCGCGACCACTTCGATGACGCGGTCGACCTGCGACAAGGCCTGCAATTCGTCCTCCGCCCAGTCGCGAGCGTTGAGGTTGAACAACACGTTGCGTGGGACCAGCGCATCCAGCCGGTGATCCAGCCAGATGGGCGTGTCGCCAGCCACCTCGTCCCCGGCCAGGCAATGCGGCAGAAAACCGATAGAGGGCGACTCCCACAGGAAGCGGTCCAGTGCATGGCTGTCCGCCTCCGACTCCGTGGCGATGGCCACCGAGAGCCCCTGCTTCCACGCCTTGCCCGCAAGCTGGCTCAAGGCCCGATCGCGGTTGGCGACGTTGAAGTAGAAACTGACTCTCGGTGTGCCCATACCTGCTTAGGCCTTCTTCTTGGCTGCAGGTTTCGCGGCCTTGGCAGCAACCTTCGCAGCCGACTTGGCTTCCACCTTGGCCGGCTTCGCGGCCTTGGCAGCCGACTTGGCACCGGCGACGGCAGCAGCACGCGCACGCAGGAACTGCGTCAGCATCGGCACGGGGCGGCCCGTGGCACCCTTGGCGGCGCCCGAACGCCATGCCGTACCGGCGATGTCGAGGTGGGCCCAGTCGTACTTCTTGGTGTAGCGCGACAGGAAGCAGGCAGCCGTGACGGAACCGCCGGGACGGCCACCGATATTGGCCATATCGGCGAAGTTGGACTTCAGCGACTCCTGGTATTCATCCCACAAAGGCATGTGCCAGGCGCGGTCACCAGCCGTTTCGCCAGCGGCCAGGAGTTCCTTGGCCAGTGCATCCTTGTTGGAATACAGGCCCGTGGCGATATGGCCCAGGGCGATCACACAGGCGCCCGTCAGCGTAGCAACGTCCACCACGGCGGCCGGATCGAAGCGTTCGACATAGGTCAGCGCGTCGCACAGGATCAGGCGACCTTCGGCATCCGTATTCAGGATTTCAACGGTCTGGCCGCTCATGGTGGTGACCACGTCACCCGGCTTGCTGGCGTTGCCGGCCGGCATATTTTCGCAGGTCGGTACCACGGCGATCACGTTCAGCGGCAGCTTGGCGCGACCCACGCCGTGCATGGTGGCGATGACGGAACCGGCGCCCATCATGTCGTACTTCATTTCGTCCATGCCTTCACCCGGCTTCAGCGAAATGCCACCCGAGTCGAAGGTGATACCCTTCCCGACCAGCACCACGGGCTTCTCATCCTTGGCACCGCCTTCGTGCTTCAGCACGATCAGCTTCATCGGCTCGGTGGAACCCTTGGCCACGGACACGAAGGAGCCCATGCCCAGCTTTTCGATGTCGGCGCGTTCCAGCACCTCCACCTTCATGCCAAACTTCTTGGCGATGTCCTTGGCTTGCGCGGCCAGGTGGCTAGGCGTGCAGAAGTTGGGTGGCAAATTACCCAGGTCCTTGCCGAAATTCACCGCTTCGCCCAGCGCGCTACCTGCTGCGATGGCGGCCGCGGCAGCCTTTTCTTCATCCTTGCCGACCAGCACGGTCACCTTCTTCAGGCCCGGCTTCTCGTCCTTCTTGGACTTGGTCGTCTCGTACTTGTAGCTGGCGTCAAACGCAGCGACAGCGATCTCTTCAGCCGCCCAGGCCGCATCACGGCCCTTGGGGGCGGCATCGGTCAGGGCCAGAGCCAGCTCGCCGCCCGCGCTGCCGGCGGCCTTCACGGCGGCACGGGCCGCATCGCGGAAGTCCTTCTCGCTCGTGCCTACGCTCACCAGCAGCACGCGCTCGGCAGCCACGCCCGGCACCTTGTGCAGCAGCACCGTGCTGCCGGCCTTCGCGTCCAGGTCGCCAAGCTTGACGACGGCGCTCAGGTGGCCGCCGGCGGCCTTGTCGACAGCGCTGCCCTGGGCGGTGAACTTACCGTCGCGGACGGCAAGCGCAACGATGGCTGCCTTGTGTTTATCGGCGTTTGCCTGCTTGGCAATGATTTCCACAGTGGACTCCTGTAAGATGCGGGCGCGGCGGCCTGTTGGGTTATGCCGGCCTCTGGTGGTGAATCGCTTGGTTGTTATCAACTAGTGTCAACTGACCCTGGTTCCGGCTTGTGGCCGGCACGTGTGTACACGGTAGCGTAAACTGTGTAAACAACGGAAACCTTTAAATCGTACAAACGGACAATATTCGGTAGATTTTCCGAATTCGCCCGACAAAAGTCAAAACGCTGTGCCCTCCTCGTCTCGTCCATCCCTGCTGAGCCGTTGCATGCCGCCCGATCGACTGTTCGAGCGAACCCTGCTGCGCGAGTTCGCCGGCATGGCCGCCGGGCTCTTCTTCGTGCTCGTTACGATCATGATCGTCACGCAGGGCGCCAAGCTCCTGGGTGCAGCCACCAGCGGTGCCGTAGCGGCCGAAGCCGTCTCCGCTCTCTTGGGCCTGCAGATTCTCGCCTATATCCCCTGGCTGCTCACCTTCGCCATCTTCGGCACCATCCTCACAGCCATGACGCGCGGCTGGCGCGACCATGAGATGGCGGTGTGGCTCGCAGCCGGCCAACCCCTCACAGCCTGGATACGGCCAGTGATGACTTTTGTGGTGCCAATGGCACTGCTGATTGCCGTGCTGAGCCTGGCGATGACGCCCTGGGCCAAGCAGAAGTCGCGTGAGTACCGCGAGGAACTGGCCACGCGTGACGACATTTCCAACTGGGCGCCGGGCCTGTTCAAGGAATCGAGCAACGGCGACCGCGTGTACTTCGTCGAGAATTTCAGCGGCACGGGCGGCGCGGCGCGCAATGTGTTCGTGCGGCAAATCGAGCAAGGCCGTGAGGCAATCACGGTGGCGCAGGAAGGCTTCATCAACACCTATCCCATAGACGGCGAACGCATACTCGTGCTGAAGAACGGCCGCCGCTACGAAGGTTTGCCGGGCCAGGCCGACTACCGCATGGTGGAATTCGAAAAGGCCGAGATTCGCATCGAGGAGCCGGAACGCCAGCGCATCAGCCCCGCTACCGAAGCGAAATCGGCACTGGCCCTGTGGACGAGCGACTCGACCGAGGACAAGGCCGAGCTGATTTGGCGCTTGGCCATCCCCATCGCCGCAGTGGCACTGTCCTTGTTGGCCATTCCGCTCTCCTACGTGAACCCACGGGTGGGCCGCACCTTTAATCTGCTGATCGCGGCGCTATTGCTGTCCATCTACTTCAATATGATCTATGTCAGTGCGCGCTGGATCTCGGCGGGCCACCTGCCCGCGACCATCGGCATGTGGCCGCTGCACGGCGCTGTGCTGGCGCTGGCTTGGTGGCTGTTCCGCCTGAGGGCGAAACCCCAGTCATGAACACGCTCACCCGCTACCTCGTTGTCGAAATTGTCCGCATGAGCCTGTTCGTGCTCGCGGCGCTGCTCGGCATGTTCCTGTTCTTCGAGATGATCAACGAGTTGAACGATCTCGGCCAGGGCACCTACTCCTTTGGCAAGATGCTCGTGTTCGTGCTGCTCGAGTCGCCCAGCCACGCCTACGAATTCATGCCCATCGCCGCGCTGATCGGCGGCATGGTGGCCTTGAGTCTGTTGAACCAGCACAGCGAATTCGTGGTAATGCGCGTGGGCGGGCTGTCCATCAAGAAGGTGCTGGGCATCCTCTGCTTCGCTGGCGTCCTGTTTGCCATCGCCACCTTGCTGATTGGCGAATATGTGGCACCGAACGCCGAGCGCGCCGCAGCCGAGATCAAGCTCGCGGCCAAGGGCCAGGGCATCCTGCAGGGCTACCGTTCCGGCTTCTGGTTCAAGGGCAAAGACAACTTCGTGAATGGCGAGGCGCTACCCGACAAGAACCTGCGCCGCCTCGACATATATCAATTCGACGGCCGACGCAGGCTCAGCGCCCACACCAGCGCCAAGCGCGGCGTATGGCAGAACGAACAGCACGCCTGGCTATTGTCGGACGTCACGCTCACAAGCTTCGACGACAAAGGCCTGCATGTGAGTCACCTGCCCACGCAGATCTGGGAATCGGTGCTGACGCGCGACACCATCTCCGGCTGGCTGGTGCAGCCGGAGAAGCTTTCCATCGCCAACCTGATGGAATACATCGACTATCTGAAGGAAAGCCAGCAAAAGACCAGCCGCTACGAGATCGCGCTGTGGACCAAGCTCGCCTACCCCTTTATCTGCATCGCCATGCTGATCATTGCCCTACCCTTCGCCCAGACGCAGCGCCGCGCGGGCGGCGTGGGCCTGAAGCTGTTCGTGGGCATCATGCTGGGCCTGGGCTTCTACTTCATCGACCGCCTGGTGGCGAACTGGGGCCTGCTGTATGACTGGTCGCCCGTGCTGTCGACCACCTCACCCTCCGTTGTCCTGCTCGTCGTCGCGCTCTTCCTGCTCTGGCGCCAGGAGCGGCGCTAGCCGTGGTGCGCCTGGCACGCATCGCGGCCGTCCTGGGCCTGTGCATGCTGGGTAGCTGGATGCTGTTGTTCTGCTTCCAGGACCGCCTGCTGTTTCATCCCCAAGCAATCCCAGCCGACCGGCGCGCCAAGCTCAGGGCCGACGCCGATGTGAGGGCGCTCGCACTGAGAACCGACGACGGCACAACGGTGCGCGGCTGGCTACGTCACCCCGCCACACCGGGACCTTGGCCGTTGCTGCTGTACTTCGGCGGCAATGCGGAAGACGCCAGCCTGATTCTCGACTATGCCGACGACTGGCCACGCTGGGCCGTGGCCGTGGTGAACTACCGCAGCTATGGCGACAGCGAGGGCAAGCCGGCGGAAGCGAATATGAAGGCCGACGCGCTCAGGCTCTACGACACGCTGGCGCAGGATCCACGCATCGACCACAGCCGTACCGTTCTGGTCGGCCGCAGCCTGGGCTCAGGCGTCGCAGTAGCGGTGGCCAGCGCCCGTCCTGCCGAGGGCGTGGTGCTCGTCACGCCTTACGACAGCCTGCCCGCCGTGGGCCGCGACGTATTCCCCTGGGTGCCGGTGGACTGGTTGATGCGCAACCGTTTTCCGTCGATCCAGCTCGCACCGGCGCTGCACGTGCCCGCCCTGTTCGCCGTGGCCGGTCACGACCAGGTCATCGCCACGCCCCACTCGCGCCGCCTCTATGACGCATGGGCCGGGCCCAAGGACTGGGTCTGGGTGGACGACGCCACGCACGGCGATATCCTCGATAAGCAAACCTACCAGCTCGGCCTGCGCGACTTCCTGGCACGTTGCGCGGCGGCCTCGCGCTGCAGGCCGACATAAGAAGCTCGGTCCCCATTTATGAGAACCCTCAAAATCGTACCGTCGACCTTGCTCGTACTGGTCGGTGCCTACCTTCTGCTTGTTTGCGCCGCGCCGTTCACGTTTTCCTATGAGGTACGCTACGGTGCCTTCGACGTCTATTCCGACCAGCCCGTCGCGCCACAGATCACAACGGTCATCGACGACGCTGTGCGGCGCCTGCATACCTCGACGCTATACACGCCGGACCAGCGCTTTCGCGTCGTCATCTGCAACAGCAACTGGCGCCTCTGGCTGTTCAGCCAACGCTTCAGCTGGCAGATGGGCGGCGCGGCAGACACTTGGCTGACGCGCAATATCTATATCCGGGCAAGCGATATCGCCCACAACGCCCTGCTGCCCCCCGGACCGAGGCCGCTCAGCGACGC
>JAFAKZ010000490.1 GCA_019234745.1 Burkholderiales bacterium | reverse complement strand
GCGGGAGCGACGGAGGGGATTAACCCACTTGTCATTTCTCCACGCCAACACGTAGCCCCAGCACAATCCGCGGGCGTGCGATTTCTCCATAGTTCCGTTCCACCTGTCGCTTCGTTTCGACCTTGCGATTGGGCAATCGAAACCAATACGGACAAAGGAGAACGCAATGCAATTACTCAGGGGAAGCACATTCGCCCTGCTGGCGGTGCTGGGTGCTGGAATAGTCCACGCCGAAGGCATTCCGAGCACGCACGGGCCGATGCAGGTCCATTCGCACATGGCCAAGACCAAAAGCCAGGCGCCGGCACCACACGCGCGCCTCAAGCTGCCGCCTTCACTGCAGGAACAGATCTATCACCTGCCGCCTACGCACAAGCCGCGGCTGGATCTCTTGCCCCCCTCGCTGCGCAACCAGATCACGGCCCATATGTCGGCCAAGGATCTGACGCCGGCCTGCCAGAACATCGATACGATGGCGTCCTACTCCGGCAGCGCCTTGGCCGACTATGTGGCCAACCTACCCGACTATGAATGCAGCTACGGCCTGTTCTCCGCCACGGCGGCACAGGCCAGCACCATCTATTCGGCCGCCAACCTCAACGCCGTCGCCAGCCGCTTCGTGCAGGAGGCGGCGAGCTACGACGCCAGCAATGTCAAGCTGGTGAACCTGGCGCTCTATTTCCGCGCCGGCTACTACCTGGCCTCGGGCGGCACCATGAGTGACGTGCCGGCCAACGTCCTCGCCACCCTGCGCCCATCCATCAAGCAGCTGGTGGACGGTCCGACCTTGTTCAGCCCCAACACGAGCGGGCCGACCACGGCGGGCGAGGTGCTGACGCTAATCACAAACCAGCACGACGAAGCCTATTATCTGGGCAGCATGAAAAATGTGGTCGGGCGCTTCACCAATACGGCGGCCAACCCGAACGCCGCGCAGGCGCTCACCGACCAGACCGTGTCGGGCGGCTTCACCAGCCTGCTGAACATCTTCTTCAACGCGCACAGCCGGCCCGATGCCTTGCCCCTGCTGCAAAGCGATCCATCCTACGCCACTGCGCTGTACAACTTCGTCAAGGCCGACAAGCCTACCCTCATCAATACGGGTAGCGCCTACCAACTGAGCCAGACGGCCACGGAAGCCTTCCGTTTCATGCAGTACCCGGCGCTCCTGCCCAATATCAAACCGATGGTGCAGGACACGCTGGCGAATTCGACCATGACGGGCAGCGACAACGACCTGTGGCTGGCCGCAGCCGAAGCGGTAGAGTTCTACGATAACGCCAATTGCAGCCAGTACGGCACCTGCAACTTCGAGACGCCGCTGGCGGCCTACGTATTGTCCAAGACCTACACCTGTCCGGATGCGTCCATCCACCTGCGCACAGAAGAGCTGACGCCGGACCAGGCGCAGCAGGCCTGCGCGCTACTGGCCAACGAGTCTCCTTACTTCCAGTCCATGGTGCAGGCGAACAACGTACCCGTGGCAAACGATTACGACACCACACTGGAAGTCGTCGTGTTCTCCAACAATGCGGAATACGACAAGTACTCGCCCATCTTCTTCGGCAACGACACGAACAACGGCGGCATCTACCTGGAAGGCGACCCGTCTTCGCCCACCAACCAGTCGCGCTTTATCGCGTTCGAGGCCGACTGGCTGCGCCCGACCTTCTCGGTATGGAACCTGGGCCACGAGTACGTGCACTACATGGACGGCCGCTTTGACATGTATGGCGACTTCACGCTGGAAAACCAGGTACCCGTGGTCTGGTGGCTGGAGGGCTTGGCCGAGTACATCTCGCTCAAGAACGTGGACCAGACGGCCATCGATGCGGCCAAGACGGGCAAGTACAAGCTCAGCACCCTGTTCCAGAACACCTACGGCATGAGCGACTACCTGAACCGTGCCTACTACTGGGGCTATATGTCGGTGCGCTTTATGTTCGAGCGCCACCCGGAAGTGCTCAGCACCATCCTGCCCAAGTTCCGCGTGGGTGACTACACGGGCTACTGGGCCTACATGCAACAGGTGGGCACCAAGTACGACGCGGAATTCGCCGCCTGGGTGCAGACCGCCACCACGGCCGGCACACCGCCCATCCCAGGCGGTGGCCCTACGCTGCCCACTTGCGCCTCGCCCTCGCAGCTCGGCAAGGGCTGCAGCATCGTCAATCTGTCGGCCAGCGACCGCACCTACGCCTATATCAACCTGCCCACGGGCGCCACAAACCTCAAGCTGTGGACCAGCGGCGGCACGGGCGACGTGGACATGTACGTGGCGCGCGACCGCTATCCGACGACTACGAGCTACGACTTCGCCTCGGCCAACCCGGGCAATAACGAGAGCGTGGCCATTGCCTCCCCGGTGGCAAACCACTGGTACTACATCGTGCTGAACGCGCGCCAGCCGTTTACGGGCGTCAGCATCAGCGCGACCTACGACTTACCGAAGTAGACCGCAGCGATCCTGCAACACTTCAGGCCGCCCGCTTATCCGCGGGTGGCCTATTCGTTTGTCACAGTGCACCATGAGTGCCAACCTGTAAAAAAGTATGAATCGATAATGACATTGGCATAAAATGCGGTCCGGGCCGATCGTCGCCGCCATTGCGGCAACGAGGCCACTCCTGGGAGGAATGCCGCCACCATGTTGCACGCCATCGCCAAC
>JAFAKZ010000455.1 GCA_019234745.1 Burkholderiales bacterium | reverse complement strand
GCTACGTGCCAGTGCCTCGGCCGCCCAGGAACCCACGCCGCCGATGCCGACGACGCACACATGCGCTGTTTCGAAGCGCGCCAGGCCCGTGTCGCCATAAAGCTTGCCCACACCGCCGAAGCGGCGCTGGTGATCGTAGTGTTCGTTGGAATTCATCCCGCTATTTTAGCAAGAGCTGGCTGCATGGGCTTGCTTGCCACACTGCGTTGTTTTCAAAGCAATTCTCTGGCACCTACGTGGCGCCGTCGCCATCCCTTCGGCTAAACTCGCCGGCCGCCGAGTTCGCAAGCTTCGGCCATATCACTGCCCATAGCCAATAGATTGCCTGGGTTACACCATTTCATTTGAGTACATGCCAATGACGATATTCAAGACTGCGGGGGCACTGCTTGCCACCCTGCTCCTGTCGAGCGCCGCAATGGGGGCCGACGCCGCGCCCAAACCGAGCGTAGAGAGTTTCTTCAGCAATCCGGATGTACGCAGTGCGGCGCTATCCCCGTCCGGCAAATATCTGGCCTGGGTCACCAAGAATCAGTACGGGCGCTATGTCCTGCTGACGGCATCGACGCAGGAACTGAACAAGATTTCGCGCGCCGCAGGCTATGAAAACGCTGACGTGATGAGCATCGCCTGGGTAAACGACGAGCGCCTGTATATGTCGATAAGCGACGTCCACGATGCGGGTGGCCATTTCCAGGGCGAAGAGTACGCTGTAAACCGCGACGGCTCCCAGCTGGTGCAGCTCACGGCGGCGACCTGGAAATACAAGCAGGAGCAAACGGGCACCCTGATCAAGAACAAGACGCTGCCGGCCGAGTACGACGTCGTTGCGACCTTGCACGATATGTCGGACGACATCATCGTCTCCCACGCCACCTACAACAACATCGACTACTCGCTGGAAAGCACGCGCCTTTACCGCCTCAATACCAAGACGGACAAGCTGACCGACCTGATCGAAGGTACCCTACCGGCCGAGATGAAGAGCTGGGTACTGGGCCGCGACGGTAAGCCGCGCCTGGCGATTTCCCAGGGCAAGGGCCGTCGCGCGGTGTACTACCGCGACCCCGCCACGGGCAACTGGTCGCAACTAGGCGACTTCAACGACTTGGGCGATGAAGGGTTCAGCCCGGCCTTCGTGAGCTTCGACGAGACCCTATACGTCACGGCCGGCCAATCCAACGGCCTGTCCGCGCTGTACAAGTATTCGCTCGCGGACAAGGCGGTCGCCAAGGAACCCCTCGTGGCCATCGACGGCTACGACTTCCACGGCTCGCCGATCTTCGACTATGGGACCAAGAAACTCGTCGGCATCCGCTACGAGAACGACGCCTGGAGCACAGCCTGGACGGACGCGCACATGCGCGAATTGCAGAAGAAGGTCGACCAGTTCCTGCCCTCGACGGTCAATTCCATCTACTGCCAGAACTGTGTCGGCGCGCCCGCGCTGCTCGTCGCCTCGGTATCGGATCAGCAACCCAAGACCTACTTCCTGTACAACGTCGACAAGGGCACGATGACGCGCATCGGCTCGACGCTGCCCGATATCAAGCCCGAACAGATGGGCGAACGCAGTTTCGATCACTACACGGCACGTGACGGCCGTAGCATCCCCGTCGTCCTGACCATGCCACCCGGCGAGTCCAAGGGATCAAAGCCGGCCGTCGTGCTCGTGCACGGCGGCCCCAATCTGCGCGGCGGTTCCTGGGAATGGGACGCGGAAGCGCAGTTCCTGGCCACGCGCGGCTATGTCGTCATCCAACCGGAATTCCGTGGCAGCCTGGGCTTCGGCTTCGACCATTTCCACGCCGGCTGGAAACAATGGGGCCTGACGATGCAGGACGACTTGGCCGACGCCGCGCAATGGGCAATCAAGAAGGGCATCGCCGATCCCAAGCGCATCGCCATCGGTGGCGGCAGCTATGGCGGCTACGCCACGCTGATGGGGCTGGCGCGCAACCCCGAGCTGTTCCGCACAGGCTTCGAGTTTGCCGGCGTGACGGACATCGACCTGATGTTCACCAGCGCAGAGAACGATTTCTCGGAGGACCTGCGTCACTATGACCTACGCACGCTGATCGGCGATCCGAAGAAGGACGCCGCCCAGTTGCGTGACAACTCGCCGACCACGGTGGCGAGCAAGATCACACAGCCCATCCTGATCGCCCATGGCGTGCTGGACCGCCGCGTGCCGATCAAGCATAGCCAGGAGTTCCGCGACGCCATCCGCAAGACGAACCACGACGTCGAGTGGATCGAGTACGCCGACGAGGGCCACGGCTTCCGCTATGAGAAGGATCACATCGACTTCTACAAGCACGTCGAAGCGTTCCTGCAAAAGAATCTGGCGGCGGCAAACTAAGCAGGCGCCACTCACCGCCAGCAAGACGGCAGACGTCTTTCATAGAGTCTGCCGTTTTTTCTTGGCCAGCACAGGCAGGCGGGCCGTCCTGACGGTAAAATGACAATTTGCGCGCCGGAAACCTGTCATGGACGAAACCTTACGCCTATCCAAGCGCATGGCCGAGTTGGGGCTGTGCTCGCGCCGTGAGGCAGACGAATACATCGAGCGCGGCTGGGTGAAGGTCGACGGCGTGGTCGTCGACGTGCTGGGTAGCCGCGTGCTGCCTACGCAGCGCATCGAATTGGACAAGCGCGCCGTCGTAGCGCAGACGCAGCGCGTCACCATCGTCATCAACAAGCCCATCGGCTATGTATCCGGCCAGGCCGAGCAGGGCTATAAGCCGGCAGTACTGCTGATTACGCCGGAGAACCGCTATGTGGGCGACCGCTCCGGCATCGAGTTCTCACGCCGCCACCTGTCCGGCCTGGCGCCGGCCGGGCGTTTGGACATCGACTCGACCGGGCTTCTGGTGCTCACACAGGACGGCCGCGTGGCCAAGTCGCTGATCGGCGACGAGACGAAGATCGAAAAGGAATACCTGGTGCGCGTGGAAGGCGACCTACCGGCGGAAAGCCTCGCGCTGCTCAACCACGGCCTGAGCCTGGACGGCGTGCAGCTGCGCCCAGCCAAGGTAAGCTGGCAGAACGAGAACCAGCTGCGCTTTGTGCTGCGCGAGGGCCGCAAGCGGCAGATTCGCCGCATGTGCGAGTTGGTCGGCCTCAAGGTTACCGGCCTCAAGCGCATCCGTATCGGCCGGATTCCACTCTCCGACCTGCCCATGGGGCAGTGGCGCTATTTGCG
>JAFAKZ010000438.1 GCA_019234745.1 Burkholderiales bacterium | reverse complement strand
ACGTAGCGCCGCGTCGCGTTCGCCCAGCTCGGCACCCAGGCGGCGGGCCTGGTCTTGCAACTCGGGCAGGGCCTGCTCGGCCGCTTCGAATTCGTCGCGCTGGGCGGCGAGCTGCTGCACGGCGTCCATGCCGGCCAGCTGCATCTGTAGGCTGGCGGCCTGGCGTCCCAGCTCCACGGCCTGGCCTTCCCAGTCCAACACCTGCTGGTTGATGTCGCGCAGGCGGCGCGTGACTTCATCCAGGCGCGAAACGCGGGCGCCTTCGCCGAAAGCATGGTCGCGCACGTCCACGCCGATATGGCGCGCACCGCGGCGTTCCTTGTGGAAGCCGTCGCGCGTGATCCAGTCGCCGCTCACGCCGGCAGCCGCTTCCACCGACTTCACGCGCTGCACATTGTTGAGCTGGCGCGTAAGCCAGGCCGGCGCAGCGGCGTTCAGGTCGACGATTTCCAGGATGGAACCCGGCACAGCCTTGGGCGCCGCTTCGCGCTCCGGCACGATAAAGTGGCGGTACTGCATACGCTGACCGATGCGGAAGGCCTGGTCGCGGTCCGATTCTCGGTTGAGCAGCACGATGTGGCGGTACGGTGCGAGCAGGGCTTCGACGGCACCCTGCCAGCTGTTGTCGCGCACTTCCACGATCTCCGTCAGCATCTGATGCGGGATGCCCGCTTCGTCCAGCGCGGCACGCATATCGCGCACGAAGCGCTCGGCCGGCTGGCGTCCCTGCTGCAGGGCGAATTGCAGTTCCGACAACTGCTGGCGCTCGTCCTTGGCAGCCTTGATACGGGCGTCGACTTCGCCCTTCTCAGCGCGCAGCTTGCCCAGCTTGTCGGCCAGCAGCACGGCGTCGGCGCCCGATTCCGTCTCGGCCAGGGCACGCAACTTGTCGCGCTTGGCCAGCACGCCTTCGGCCGCACGTGCTTCCACATTGGCGCGCTGGAACGGCTCGAACAGCTTGCGGTAATTTTCGTCCGCCTCGCGCTCGGCACCTTGGGCACCGTCCGCTTCCTGCTGCAGGCGGTGGAATTCCGCGTCGCGCTGTTCCAGCTCGTCCTGCTTGGCCTTGAGTTGGCGGCGCACGCCTTTGTACTGGCGCAGATAGCCTTGCAGCGAGTCCCATGCCTCAAGGTAGCGCAGGCCGGGCAGCACCGTCTTCTCCAGGCGCACCACTTCGTTCTGCAGGCTGTGCCATTCCAGGTAGCGGTTGGCGCGGCCCTTCATCTGCTCGACCTTGCTGCCGAGGCCAGAGAGGTTGTTCTCCAGCTCGATCAGCTCGGCTTCCGCTTCCTTCTGTTCCGTCTTGGCCTGCTGGTAATTGTCCATCACCTGCTTGTCGCCAAACACCTGGAACACGAGGTCCAAGAGCGCCTTGGGGCTGTATTCGCACAGCTTGTCCGTGTCGCCCTGTTCCAGCGCCAGCACTTCGGCAATGGCGCGGGTGAGGCCAGCCTGCTCCAGCGCCAGCTTGTATTCGTTCACGCCGAGCCAGCGCAGCTGCTCTTCCGTGCCCTCATTCAGCTCGATCTCGCCTTCCGCAATGGCGTAGTGGCGCGCCCAGTCGCCGCCCTGCTTCTTCACGCGGCAGAACAGCGTGACGCGGTCCGCCGTGATGGGGAAGAAGGGATAGGGGAAGAGGCCGCCACCCTCGCGCCGCGGGTTGTCCACCACGCCGCGCAGCCAGGCCGTCGCCTCCGTGCTGTTGCGCACATAGCGCTTGTAGTCACGGCGGCCGGAGCAGCGCAGGCATAGCAGCGTGCGCAGGGCGTCCAAGAGCGTGGTCTTGCCCGAGCCATTGGGGCCGACGATGGTGACGATCTGGGCGTCCAGCGGCACTTCGATGCTCTGCCAGAAATCCCAGTTGCGCATTTCGAGTTTGCGGAATTGAAACATCGGTCTTCTCGTTTACTCGGATTGCGCCGTGAGGTCGGCAGGCAGTTCAGTCGGTAGCGATACGCTCTCGGAACGGCGCTTGAGCACCTCGCCCAGCGCCCCTTCGATCACGCGCGGGGCCAGCGTGGCGTAGTCCAGCATCAGGTCCAAGAGCGGCCCTTCGGCGATCACCTTGTT
>JAFAKZ010000229.1 GCA_019234745.1 Burkholderiales bacterium | reverse complement strand
GGGCCGTCGCTGCACTACAATGAAGTGAATCTGCACAGTGCGGCTGGGCTCATGGCGCAATCCGAAAACAAGAAAACCATACTGCTGGTCGACGACTCGGCGAGTCTTCGGCAGGTGGTGCATGTTGCCCTCGCCCAGGCGGGCTACGAGGTCATCGAAGCGGCCGATGGCGTAGAGGGGCTGGCGCGGCTCGATGGCCGGCGCATCCACCTGATCATCTCCGACGTCAATATGCCCAAGATGGACGGCATCTCCTTCGTGCGGGCCGTCAAGCAGAACCGCGACTATCGGTTCACGCCCATCGTCATGCTGACGACCGAGGCGCAGGAGGACAGAAGGCTGGAAGGCCAGATGGCCGGAGCGAAGGCTTGGGTGGTGAAGCCTTTCCGTGCTGAACAGATGCTAAAGGCTGTCGCCAAGCTCATCCTGCCCTGAACGGATACGCCATGCCGATTACTGCCGTCTACCAGAATGACCGCTGTATCGTCCGCATCGACGGCCCCTTTACTATTTATGAAGCATCCGACAGCAAGTACCGCCTGTTGGATGAGTTGAACCTCGCGCCGGAAGTCGACGTCGACCTGTCGGGCGTGGCAGAACTCGATACGGCCGGCCTGCAGCTCCTGCTCTTGTTCAAGCGCGAGGCGACGAAGCTCGACAAGCCCGTGCATTTCCATGGCCATAGCAAGGCTGTACTGTCGGTCATCGACTTGTTCAACCTCGGCGGTGTGTTCGGCGACCCCGTGGTGTTGTCCGGCGAGGGCAAGCCATGAACCTCGAAGCCGCGCGCCAGGCATTCTACGAAGAAACGGACGAGCTGCTGGCGGCCATGGAGGCGGCGCTGTTGGCGGTCGAGTCCTCTACTGGCGAGGACCGGGCCGAGCATCTCAATGCCATGTTCCGTGCCGCCCACACGATCAAGGGCTCGGCGGGTCTGTTCGACTTCCGCGACGTCGTCACCTTTACCCATTTGATCGAAAGTGTGCTGGACCGGGTGCGCGAGGGTGAGCTGGCTGTGTCGCCCAGCCTCGTGCAGCTACTGTTCGCCTGCCGCGACCATATCAACGAATTGGTGGAAGCGACGCGCGACGGCGCGGTCAGCACGATCGACCCGAAATTGACGGCCGGGCTGCAGGCGGCGATGCACCAGCGCGCCACATCCGTGCCGGCGATGCAGGGGCGAGTGGAGATCGAATCGGGCGGCGACCATGTCGTATCGTCCGACTTCTGGCATATCTCGCTGCGCTTCGGGCGCGATGTGCTACGCAACGGCATGGACCCGATCTCGTTCATCCGCTATCTCGGTTCGCTCGGGCGCATCGCCTATATCGCCTGCCTGTACGATGGCCTGCCGCAACCGGACGAAATGGACCCGGAGAGCTGCTACCTGGGTTTCGAGATCCAGTTCGAAGCGGCGCCGCACGTCGACAAGCTGGCGATCGAGAACGTCTTTGATTTTATCCGCGACGACAGCAAGGTGCGCATCCTGCCACCGCACGCCCATGTCGATGAGTACCTGCGCCTAATCAAGGAGATGCCGGAGGGTTCGTCGCGGCTGGGTGAACTGCTGGTGCGCGGCGGTGCGCTTACCCCTTTGGAGCTGGACGAGGTACTGGGTATCCAACGTGACGCGGCGGCGGCGGGCGACCATAGGCCGCTCGGCACGCTCCTGGTGGAGGAGGGCTTGGCGCCACCGCAGGCCGTGGCTGCGGCGCTCGACAAGCAGCGCGAGCACCAGGTGCAGCGCAATCGTGAGCACCGGGTCGTGCGCGTAGACGCCGGGCGGCTGGACGGTTTGATCGACCTGGTCGGTGAGCTGGTGATCGTGGGGGCGGCCGCGCAGCTTGCGGCTGGGCAGAGCGGCAATACCTCCCTGCGCGAAGCGGTGGCGTCTTTGAGCGACTTGGTAGAGCGCATCCGCGATGAGGCCCTGTCGCTGCGCATGGTACCCGTGGGCGACATCTTCAGTCGCTTCCCCCGCGTGGTACGGGATGCGGCACGCGACCTGTCCAAGGACATTCAGCTGGAGATGGAGGGCGAGGAGACGGAGTTGGATAAATCCATGGTGGACAAGCTGGGCGACCCGCTTATCCATCTGGTGCGCAACGCCATCGACCACGGCATCGAGGCGACGGAGGTGCGGCGCAGGCGCGGCAAGCCGGACTATGGCCTGGTATGGCTCAACGCCTACCACGAGTCGGGCAGCGTGGTGATCGAAGTGGGCGACGACGGCGGCGGCATGAACCGCGCGCGCATCCGTCAGCGCGCCATTGAACGCGGCCTGATCGAAGAGGATGAGGTGTTGAGCGACCAGGAGATCCTGCAGCTCGTGTTCGAACCGGGTTTTTCGACGGCCGATGCGGTGACCAACCTATCTGGCCGCGGCGTGGGCATGGACGTGGTCAAGCGCAATATCGAGGCCATGAAGGGCGAGATCGAGATCGATTCGGCCGAGCAGCAGGGCACCATCGTACGGCTGCGCCTACCCTTGACGCTGGCCATCATCGACGGCTTCCAGGTAGGCGTGGGTACGGCGACATTCGTGATTCCTCTGGACTTGGTCATCGAATGTCTGGATCTGCCGGCTATGCAAGCCGGGGTGCAGAACTACGTGAACCTGCGTGGGGAAGTGCTGCCCTTCCTGCGCCTGCGCGATCTGTTTGAAATCGATGGCACGCCACCTACGCGCGAAGCCGTGGTGGTGGTGCAATACGGTACGAGCCGTGCCGGCCTGGTGGTGGATAGGCTGGAAGGCGAGTTGCAGGCGGTGATCAAGCCATTGGGTCAGCTTTTCCGGGGAGTGAAGGGTTTGGGTGGTTCGACTATTCTGGGTAGTGGGGCCGTGGCCCTGATTCTCGACGTGCCGGACCTGGTGCAGCGCGCCGCTGCGGATGAGCGCAAACTCTCCGCAGCCGGACAGCGGCGCGAGGTGCGGCGGATCGGCATAGCGGAGGACAAGGAACCATGAACTGGCTCACGCGCTTGCCCATGTTCTCCAAACTGACATTGGCGTTCGGTACGCTGGCCCTATTGCTGATTGGCATGGGTGGCTATGCCGTATATGCGCTCAATGCGGTCAATGCCCAGGTGCAGCTGGGTTATAGCAATGGCGTGGTGGGCATGCAGATGCTGTCGCAGGCGCACCTGCGCGCCCTGCAGCACCAGCAGCTCTTGCGCGATATGGTGTTGACGTCCGACGTCGCCAGCCGGGACGTGATCTATGGCCGCCTGCACACGGTGCAGCGCGAGTTCGAGGCGGATATGGCGAAATATCGCCAGACCCATATCGAAGGGCGCGCCGTGCAGCTGCTTAGCGATATCGACCGCTTCTGGCCCGCCTATATAGGCGACGGGGACCGCGTGGCCGAGGCCGCCCACGCCGGCCAGTCCGACTCCGCCATGAGCCTCTTGCAGGGCCAGGCCGCCCACGACTTTGTGCCGCTGGAGTCCGCACTGGACGAGGACGTGTCGCTTAGCAACGAATCGTTGGCGCAAGCGGTGGGGCAGAATGCCGCCTTTGTGCGTGGTACGGCGCGCGCCACACTGATCTGGATGGTGTCGGGCTGCGCGCTGGCCTTGCTGCTTGGGCTGTTGACGGCACGCTATTTCACGCGCTTGATCGGCGGTGAGCCGGAGCAGGCGGTGGAGATTGCCCAGCGCGTGGCTGCGGGCGACCTGAGCGAACATGTTGCACTGCGGGTGGGAGATGAGCGCAGCCTGATGGCGGCGCTGTCACGCATGAGCGTGCAATTGGGCCGCATGATAGGCGAGCTGCGCGAAACGGCAGCGACCAACCTGCGCATGGCCATGCAGGTCGAGGCGTCGTCGTCTGCGCTATCGCACGTGGCGTCGGAGCAGGCTGCCAGCCTGGAACAGACCGCGGCCACGCTGGAACATATCAGCGCGACGGTGATCCAGAGCGCAGCGCACGCCAGCGAGACGGACGCGATGGCGGGGCGGGCGGCCGATGTTGCTGGCGAAGGTGGGCGTGCCGTCGGGGCGTGCGTACAGGCCATGCGGCAGATTGCGCAGAAGATCGGGGTTGTTGACGACATCGCTTACCAGACCAATCTGCTTGCACTCAACGCGGCCATCGAGGCGGCGCGGGCGGGCCAGCATGGCAAGGGCTTCGCCGTGGTGGCGGCCGAAGTGCGCAAGCTGGCCGAGCGTAGCCAAACGGCGGCGCGTGAAATCGGCGCGCTGGCCAGCGAATCGGATACCCTGGCCGCCCGAGCGGGTAGCCTGCTGGATGGCGTGCTACCGGAAATCCGCCGCACGGCCGAACTGGTGGGCGAGATCAATGCCACCGGGCGCGAGCAGTCGACGGGTATCGGCCAGATCAAGTCGGCGGTCGAGCAGCTGACCCAGTCCACCCAGGGTAATGCCGCCTCGGCCGAGGAATTGTCGGCCACGGCCGAAGAGATGAACAACCACGCGCGCAGGCTTTCGCAGCTACTGGATAGCTTCCGCATCGATACGTCGAACGGGCTGGCGTCTACCAAGCCGGCCAAGGCAAATCCGGCCGAGCCTGCGCGGGCGCCGAATCGCTTGGCGGCCGCGCTGGCCGCACCCAAAACCATAGAGGCGACCAGACCGGTGGCCGCGCCGCCACCTGCCGTGCATGGTCCCTTACACAGCCACCCAGCAAGGGATGTCGATGAAACGAAATTCGTCAAATTCTGACCGCCTGGCCTTGTCGCGCGGACGGGAGCCGAGCTTGGGGGGGAGGCAATGAACCGAACGCTGACGCAGCATCGGCGCACGCAGGCGGTCGTGGCCGAGCCCATCGAGCTGCCGCAATACCTGACCTTTCGCCTGGGCGCCGAGACGTTTGCGCTGGAGATCCTCCATATCAAGGAGATCATCGAGTTTGGTGGCGTCACGGAAGTACCCTTGATGCCACCCTTCCTGCGCGGTGTGATCAATCTGCGCGGCTCTGTCGTGCCCGTGATCGACCTTTCTGTACGCTTCGGCCGTGCGTCGACGCAAATCGGTAAGCGCAGCTGCATTGTCATCGTGGAGGTGGCGTTCGGCGAAACCTGGAACGACTTGGGCGTAATCGTCGACGCGGTGGACGAAGTGTTGGAGTTACCGTCGGAAGACATCGAGCCTGCGCCGGCCTTCGGCGCCAAGCTGCGCGCCGAGTTCATCCGCGGCATGGGCAAGCTGGGCGAGCGCTTCGTGATCGTGCTGGCATTGGAGCACGTGCTATCCATCGATGAAATGGCCGAGTTGGCCACGACCACTGCGAGCGCCAGGCCGGATGGCTGACGTGCTGCATCTGCCCGGCGTCGTGCATATGAGCGACGCCGAGTTCGGCCAATACCAGCAGCTGGTGGAGCAGCTGATCGGTATTCATCTGGCGCCCATCAAGAAGGCGATGCTGTCGGGCCGACTTGCCCGCCGCATACGAGAGCGCGGCTGTGCCAGTTATGCTGAATACTTCAAGCTGATCGACGGCAATGGCGATGCGCAGGAGCGCCAGATTGCGATCGACCTGATCACCACCAACGAGACGTATTTCTTTCGCGAGCCCAAACATTTCGATGCGCTGCGTGACACCTTGTTTCCCAGCCTGCGTGGCCGGCCTGTGCGTGTGTGGAGTGCGGCCTGCTCAAGCGGCGAGGAGCCTTACAGCCTGGCTATGATCATGGCTGACGTGCTGGGCGCTGATGCGCCTTGGGACGTGCTGGCGTCCGATATCTCCATGCGCATGCTGAGTACGGCGCGGCGCGCGCTCTATCCGATGGAACGCGCCCACCACGTGCCGCCGCAATACCTGAAGCGCTTCTGCCTGCGCGGCACGGCGGAGTATTCCGGCTACTTCCTGCTGGAAAAGGCCCTGCGCGAGCGTGTCAGCACAGTGCAGGTGAATCTCGCCAATACCCTGCCGGAAATGGGCAAGTTCGATCTGATCATGCTGCGTAACGTGATCATCTATTTCGATGCCCACCTCAAGCGCCGCGTTATCCAGGCTGTGAGCGAGAAGCTCAAGCCGGGTGGCTGGCTGGTAGTGGGCCATTCGGAGTCGCTGATCGGCCACACGCCTGACCTGATACCGGTGGCGCCAACGATTTACCGGAAAGTCTCCGCATGACTTTCCCCATCGACATCTTCCTGCAGCCCGGCGAAGTCTATTTCGGCGACCGTGACACACGCATCCGTACGCTCTTGGGGTCGTGCGTGGCCGTCACCTGGTGGCACCCGCGCCTGCAAATCGGCGCCATGTGCCACTACTTGCTGCCCGAGCGCCCGCGCTCGCGCCCACGCCGCGAAGGGCCGCTGGATGGCCGCTATGCTGATGAAGCGTTTCAGGTGGTCATGCGCTATATTCAAGCGGCGGGCACCTTGCCGGCCGACTACCAGGTCAAGATGTTCGGCGGCTCGCAGACCATGGTCAGCCCGTCGGCCAAACCGGGCGGGGTGGGCGAGCGGAATATCGAGTACGGCAAGAGCTGGTTGTTCGACCATGGCTTTCGCGTGAGCCGAGAGCATCTCGCGGGGCAGGGGCATCGCCATATCGTATTCGACTTGGCCAATGGCGACGTCTGGGTCCGTTTCCAGCCCCAGGCGATCGAAGCACCGGTACAGAAGCGCACGAAGAAGTAGCGGGGGAGCGATGCCCATCAACGTGTTGATCGTCGACGATTCGGCCGTGGTTCGCCAGGTGATGACGGACGAGCTGGCGCGCGAGCACGACGTCAAGGTCATCGGTGCCGCCGCCGACCCTATCTTTGCGCTCGACCGCATGAAGCTGCAGTGGCCGGACGTCATCGTGCTCGACATCGAAATGCCGCGCATGGACGGCATCACCTTCCTCAAGCAGATCATGAGCGAGCGGCCCACGCCCGTGGTGATCTGTTCCAGCCTGACGGAAAAAGGCGCCGCCGTGACGCTGGAGGCACTTTCCTCCGGTGCGCTCGGCATCATTACCAAGCCCTCCATCGGCGTGCGCAACTTCCTGCAGGACTGCTCGGCCGATCTCGTGACAGCCATCCGCACGGCCTATGCCGCTACGGGGCGACTCCGCTTGCTGCGGTCGGCTCCCGCTCCAGCGGGCGAGCCGCGTACGGGTGGCGCGTCCTATGTCATGGAAAAGCTGCAGACGCCCAAGCTCAATGCCGATGCCATATTGGATGCGCCGACGGGGACGCCGAACGTGGGCATGACGGAGCGTATCGTCGCGTTGGGTATCTCGACCGGTGGCGTGCAGGCACTGGAGCAGGTGCTGCCTGGCCTGACGCAGGCCTGTCCGGCGCTGGCCATCGTGCAGCATATGCCAGAGAAGTTCACGACGACCTTTGCCGCGCGCCTCAACGGCCTATGCAAGATCGAGGTGAAGGAAGCGGCCAACAACGACCGCATGGTGCGGGGTCGTGCGCTGATTGCGCCGGGCGGCAAGCATCTCGTCGTAAAGCGTGCACCATCGCACTACTACGTGGAAGTGGTCGATGGCCCGCTTGTCAGCCGCCATCGCCCATCCGTCGATGTGCTGTTCCGCTCGGTAGCGAAATGCGCCGGGCGCAATGCGCTTGGTGTCATCATGACGGGGATGGGCGACGACGGTGCGCGCGGGCTCAAGGAGCTGCGCGATGCGGGCGGCGTGACGGTGGCACAGGACGAAGACAGCTGCATCGTGTTCGGCATGCCCAAGGAGGCGATGCGGCTGGGCGGCGTCGACCAGGTGGTGAACCTGGACAATATCGCGACGGTGATTGAAAGGGGCACATGTCGGCTTGGATGAATGGCCAGGACTGCCTAGAATGAGTTGAAAACGAACGTTGGCCGAGGGATAGGGCAACTGCTGGGCATAGGCAGTGTTCCGGTCGGCGTGGGCGCAGAGTGCCCGTAGGGCCTGTTCAAGGCGTTCTTGCAGGCTCTTGAGGAGTGGGGATAGGGGCGAGATTTGCTTGCCCTGAATGCAGCGCAGATTCGATGCGGCAGGCCTTCGCAGGCGGCCGTATTGGTACAGACAAAGGATGGCCATCAGCCGAGGCTGGTGCGCCGATCCAATAATGTTGAATAATCAACCTGCGCAAAGACTCCTATAGCGACAGGCGGGTACAGAGGTATAGGCATGGGTGGAAACGGCGACTTGAGCGTCATGGTCGTGGAGGATAGTGCTGTGCAGCGACTGCACGCGCTGGATCTTCTGGCCAATCTGGGCGTTGGCAAGGTGCTCGAAGCCGAGAATGGTCGTCATGCACTGCAGGTGCTGGCGGATTCGGAACGGCCCGATATCCTGCTGACTGACCTTGAAATGCCCGATATGGATGGGGTCGAGCTGATCCGCCATATCGCAGAAAAGCATCTCGCGCGGGCGTTGATCGTGGTGTCCAGCCGCGAGACGACGATACTCTCCACCGTCGAGACGATGGCGCGCGAGCACGGTCTGCTCGTGCTGGGCATTGCGCAGAAGCCCCTTTCCTACGACAACCTGAGCCTGCTGCTGGGCAAATTCCGGCCGGACGAGATTGGTCGCGGCGCCAACGAGCGCGAGCATGCGTTTACGCTGGACGAGATCCGCCAGGCTATTGTCGAAAAGCAGCTAGTGCTGCATTACCAGCCCAAGGTGACGACGCACTCGGGCGTGATGCGCGGCGTGGAGTCATTGGTGCGCTGGCAGCACCCCGTGCATGGTCTGGTCGCGCCTGCCAACTTCATCCCCATTGCGGAAGAAGGCGACATCATCGACCTGATGACCGACTGGATTCTGGAAACGGCGCTCAAGCAGCTGCGCGACTGGCATGCGCGCGGGTTGACCATCAGCATCGCCGTAAACCTGTCGGCCAAGTCGCTCTCTACGCCTGATCTGGCCGACCGCGTGGCGGCCGTCACGAGCCGTATCGGCATTGAACCAAAATACCTGCTGCTGGAGATCACGGAAACAGCGGTGATGTCGGACCTGGCCTTATCGCTCGGCACGTTGGCGCGCCTGCGCCTGAAGGGCTTTGGCCTGTCCATCGACGATTTCGGCACGGGCTTCTCGTCCATGCAGCAGTTGTCGCGTATCCCATTTACTGAACTGAAGATTGATCGCTCGCTGGTGCATGGTGCTTCGGAAAAGCCGCACCTGCATGTCATGCTTCAGAGCACGATCGAGATGGGCAAGAAGCTGCACCTGACGACCGTGGCGGAAGGGGTGGAGAATCCGGCCGACTGGCAACTGGTGCGCTTGCTGGGTTGCGACGTGGGGCAGGGCTTTTATGTGTCCAAGCCCATGCCGGGCGACAGCCTGGCAGCCTGGCTCAAGCAGGGTACGCAGCACCTGCGGCCGCCGCGGCCGAATGTGGGGTAGTGACACGGCTAGGAGCTAATGCGCAGGTTGGGTAGAGCGCAGCGAAACCCAACAATTGCGCTGCTCGGCTGCGAGGTGTTGGGTTTCGCTGCGCTCTCCCAAGGCCGTGCAACTTGGACCTACCCAACCTACCAAATTAAGCTTTGTCTGCCACCCAATGTCCCGACTTCCCGCCGCGCTTTTCCAGCAGCCGCACGGCTTCGATGGTCATGCCGCGGTCGGCGGCTTTGAGCATGTCGTAGATGGTGAGCAGTGCCACGCTCACGGCCGTCATCGCTTCCATTTCCACGCCCGTCTTGCCCACCGTCTCCGTTGTCGCGCGGCAATGCACCGTGCTGTTCGCTTCGTCGATATTGAACTCCACTGCCACATGGGTGAGTGGCAGTGGGTGGCAAAGGGGGATCAGCTCGCCGGTGCGTTTGCTGGCCATGATGCCGGCCAGGCGGGCGATGCCGAGCACGTCGCCTTTCTTGGCATCCCCCTTCTTCACAAGTTCCAGTGTTGCCGGCAGCATGCGGATGCTGCCTGCCGCGATAGCAACGCGATGGGTGTCCGCCTTGCTGCCGACGTCGACCATATGGGCCTGGCCTGCAGCGTCGAAGTGGGTGAGGGGGGATTGGCTCATGGTAGGTTCGATGGGTCTTGTAGGGCTGCCTGCGTATTGTAATTGCTAAAGGCGCGCGCATCGTCGAACTGTGCGGTGCCGGCACTCAAGGTGTCGAGCCAGCGTTTCACGCCGCCCTGATTGGCGTCGAGTGCCGCCTGCAGACTGCCCAGCACGTCGCGGTGCAGCAGGCAGCAGACGGGTTGTGGGCCTTCATCCGTAGTGGCATAGCTGGCCAGGCCATTCATGGGGATTGCAGCAAACAGGCGCTTGGCGAGGTCCGCCGGTAGCTGCGGCAAATCGCAGGCCACGCACAGTAGCCAGTCCGATTGCGCGGCAAGCAGGCCTGCCTCGATGCCGGCGAGCGGGCCTTGGTGATCTGGACGCAGGTCGGGTAATACGGGATGACCTGCCGTTCCGTAGACAGCTGCGTTCCGGTTGGCGCTGATCAGGATGCGGGTCGGCGCCAGTGTCTGCACTTGCAGGCGGGCGAGCACATGGCGGTAGAGCGGGGCGCCGAGCCATGCCTGCAGGCCCTTGTCCAGGCCGCCCATGCGGCGTCCTTCGCCGCCAGCCAGGATGAGCGCGTCGTAGTAGCGGGCCTCGTCAGTCGTGGTCGGGGTTGCCATATTGCTCGGAAAGCACCTGGTGCCAGCGAGCGGCGGCCGATTCGTCCGACTCGCGCGCTTCCACCCAGCGTGGGCCGTCTGGTGTCCATTCCTTTTTCCAGAATGGGGCACGCGTCTTCAGGTAGTCCATGATGAAGGCGTTTGCCTCGAAGGCGGCGTGGCGATGCGCGCTGGCGACCAGCACCAGCACGATATTGTCGCCCGGGTGCAGCTTGCCGACGCGGTGCACGACGCGGACGGCGTGCAGCGGCCAGCGTTGCGCCGCCTGTTCGGCGATCTGCTGCAGGGCCTTTTCCGTCATGCCCGGGTAGTGCTCCAGCTCCAGTGCGACGACGTCGTCTGCCAGGTTCAGGTCGCGCACCAGACCCACGAAGGCGACGACGGCGCCCACGCCCCGGTCGCCGGCGCGTAGGGCGAGTGATTCGGCCTGCAGGTCGAAGTCACCGGCCTGTACCGCGATGGCGATGCGGGCGATAGGGAAGGTGGGACTGTTCATCAGCCCCCCGTTACGGGTGGAAAGATGGCGACTTCGGCGCCGTCGTGTAGCGGCGCGCTGAAATCCACCAGTTCTTGGTCGAGTGCGACGCGGAACACTTTTTCGCCGGCCAGCTCTTCGGCCCAGGCATCGCCGCGCGCGGCCAAATGCGTGACCAGGCCGGCCACCGATTCGATGCCGGCGGGTAGGGTGATGGATTCGCCGTCGCGCCCGAAGCGTTCGCGCAGGCGGGCGAAATAGCGGAGTTGCAGTTGCATGATGTGGCCTATCCGATAAGTGCGGTGAGCGGCAGGTAGCGAACGGGTGCGCCAGCGGCAACCGTGCCGCCTGCCGGTACGTCGATCAGCCCGTCGGCCCAGCATACGCCGCTCATCACGGCCGAGCCCTGATGCTTGTGCGGTACGGCGCAGATTTGTCCGCGTCCATCCGCTTCCAGGCGGGCACGCAGGAACTCGCGGCGCTTGTCGGCGCGATCGCGAGTGAAGCCGGCCGGTACGGTTAGGGAAAACGGTTCCGTTACCTCGGCGCCCATGCGCCGAAGCAGGAAGGGGCGTGCCAGTAGGCAGAAGGTGAGGAAGGCGCTGACCGGGTTGCCGGGCAGGCCGATGAAGTCGGCGTCCAACACGGTGCCGAAGGCCAGCGGCTTGCCCGGCTTCATGGCAATACGCCATAGGGCGACTTCGCCCAGCGCATTCACTGCCGCCTTGACGTGATCCTCCTCGCCCACCGAGACGCCACCGCAGGTGACGACAACGTCGTTTTCCTCTGCCGCACGGCGCAGCGCCGTCTGCGTGGCATTGCGCTCGTCGGCGATGCGGCCATAGTCCGTAACCCGGCAGCCCAGGCGTTGTAAGAGAGCCGTGATGGAGTAGGCATTCGAGTTATAGATGCCTCCCGGTGGCAGGGGCTGCCCAGGGGCGACCAATTCGTCGCCCGTGCACAGGAGGCCGACGTGCAGACGCGGGTGGCAGGTCAGCGTGGGCAGACCCACGGACGCAGCCAGAGCGAGGTCCTGCGGCGTTAGGCGACGGCCGGCGGCCAAGATGATGCTGCCTGTGGCAATGTCCTCGCCGCGTGCACGGATGTGCTGGGCCGGCCTGGCGGGCTCAAGCAGGGTGACAGTCTCGCCCTCGGCACGTGTTTCTTCCTGCGGAATCACCGCGTTGCAGCCCTGTGGCACGGGCGCGCCGGTAAAGATACGTGCCGCCGTATTGGGCGCCAGCGGCTGGCCCGTTTCACCGGCTGCGATGCGCTGTACGACGGGTAGGGTCTGCACAGCGGCATTGAAGTCGGTCAGGTAGACTGCATAGCCGTCCATGGCGCTATTGTCGAAGCCGGGCACGTCGATGGGGGCACGCACGTCCGCAGCCAGGATGCGGCCGTCGGCGTCGAGCAGGTCCAACGTTTCAGCTTCCGGCGAGGATTGCGCGGCGGCGAGCAGGCGTGACAGGGCGTCGTCGAAATCGAGCAGGGGTTGTTCGGTCATTGTATGTGGCGTCTTCTTGATTTAGCGGCGCATAAACAAGCGCCAGCGAGGCTCCCCTCGTTGCGTGGTTGTTGGCGCTTTCGCGCCTTACAACCACGGCATACCCTTTACGGGTACGGCGGCGAGGGCGGGGGGTGGAATCAATCAGCGGGCGATCGTTGATGCTCCACAACCCGTACGCGCCCGGGTTTCCCGGGCGGAGCGCTATTAGTTGTGATTTCCTACCTCTTGCAGGGCGTCCTTACCCACCAGTATGCGACATAAAGCGCACGATCTGGCTGGGCTTTTCGCGGAATTCGTGGCGTTCCGGCTTAAGTTCGATGGCATCGCGCAGCTGTGCTTCCAACTCGGCGTCGCTGATGCCAGCGCGCAGTAGATCACGCAGCGGCATGCTGTCATTCTGGCCCAGGCACATGTAAAGCGTACCGTCCACGCTAAGGCGCACGCGGTTGCAGGTGGCGCAGAAGTGCTGGGAGATAGGTGTGATAAAGCCCAGCGTGAAGCCATCGTCCGTGCTGCGCCAGTAGCGGGCCGGGCCACCGCCGATCTCGATGGCGGAGGCGGCCAGGCCATGATGCTCGGCGAGGTTGGCGATAATGGGCTGCAGGTCGGTATAGGCGGCGCTTTGGCCCGTACTGCCCACCGGCATGGTCTCGATCAGACGCAGGATAAAGCCACGGGCCCGGCACCAGGCGACCATGGCGTCGATCTCGTCCTCGTTCACGCCGTGCTGCACGACCATATTGATCTTGACGGGGGAGAAGCCTTCGGCGGCAGCCGCGTCGAGTCCGGCGATGACTTCGCTCAGCACGTCACGGCCGGCAATGGCGGCGATACGTTCGTGCCGCAGCGAATCCAGGCTCACGTTCAGCCGCGATACGCCGGCGGCCTTTAGCGCGCGGGCATGCTTGGTGAGCTGTGTGGCATTGGTGGACAGCGATAGATCATCCACGCCTGGCAGCGCACTCAGTCGCGCGGCCAGTTCAGGCAGGCCGCGCCGCAATAGCGGTTCGCCGCCCGTGAGGCGGATACGGCCGACGCCCATGCGGGCGAACGCGCCGATGACGCGCTCGATCTCATCGAAACGCAGCCAGTGCGATGGTTCCTCGAAGCCGGTGAAGCCCTTGGGCATGCAGTAGTTGCAGCGCAGGTCGCAGCGGTCCGTCACGCTCAGGCGCACGTAATCGATACGGCGGCCGAAGCGGTCGATAAGCGCCGGTCGAGCGGCGGATGCGGAGGGTAGATGGGCTGGTGTGTGCATGGTGCTTTGGTCGTTTGGACCGCGCCAATCTGATGCGGTGCCCGACCATCAGCAATATTTGCCGACGCTACTGTAGTCTAAGATGAATCGTGGCGCCGCGGTTGACAATTTTCGGCCGGAATCGGCCATTTTTCGTCACCTTCAATCCGCCAAACCATAGTACGTTGTGCGCCACGATACACTGTTGAGCGTATGACGTTGACATCGTGTGCTGATTTGGCAGATAAATGCTGTAAGTACGCTGACTGCCTGCCGTCGGCAGCATCGGGCATTCACACGGTCTATCCTGATCCCATCGCCACTACCTTGGAGTGCACGACATGTCTTCCCGTATGTCTGCGTTGCTGATCCTTGCGTCCTTGGCTGCCGTCGCGGCGGAGCAGCCCAGCGAGCCTCCCATCGCCCAGGTGTGGATCGACCTGTCGACCTCGTCCGGCAATATACCCGGCATCGGTGCGATGAGTGGTGGCTTGTCCAGCCTGTTTGGCGGCAAGGGAAAGGCCGAGGGCAATCATTTCGGCAATACCCGTTCGATGATGGGCGCGGGGCGCTGGATGGACGTCACCCTGATGACGCGCAACAATCCAAACCTGCAGAAGGCAACGCAGGCCGTACCGGACGGGAGTAAGTTGGCGCCCACGCTTGCGCTGGTAAGCCCCGAGGGTACGCCGCCCGTGCAGACGAAGCCCACACGCCAGGAAGAACAGGAACCGGCGCCCGAGGTGCAGAAGCCCAAGGGCAAGATGACACTCTACTGGGGCTGCGGCAGCAAGGTGCGCGAGGGACAGCCGCGCGTGCTCGATATGGCCACGGCAGGGCCGGCCGACTTCCAGAAGTTCTTCGAGAGCCGCCGCGCCACAACAAAGGGCACCCACAGCACGCCAGGCCAGCCGGACTGGCCGAACAAGGACGACAGCCGCATGATTCCCGACGATGCATCGCTGGTGGGCGAGCACACGTTTACGGGCGAGGGCGTGCCGGACGGCTTCAAAGTGAATATTGACGCGGCGCACGATCTCATGCCTGCAATAGAGCTGAGCAATCATGACGACGAAACGTCGACCATTCTCGATTGGAAGGCCCTGGAACATGCACGCGGCTACTTTATTGCCAGCATGAGCTCGCAGGGCGAGGGCGAGATGGTGGTGTGGACCTCAAGCGAATTGCCCGACTTTGGCTTTGGTCTGCTCGACTACCAGCCCAATGGCGCGATCGACAAGTGGCTGAAGGAAAAGGTGCTGCTGGCGCCGACCGTGACGGAGTGCGCAATACCGAAGGAAGCGCTAGGCAAAGGTACGATGGTTAGGATGATCGCGTATGGCAATGAGCTCGACGTCGCGTATCCTCCGCGCCCGAAGAACCCGAAGCAGGTATGGAAGCCTGAGTGGGAAGCGAAGGTGCGGTTGAAGTCCGTGTCCATGACCATGCTGGGCATGCCGGGGCGCGCGCAGGACAGTAACAGCAAGCCGCCGTCGCCCCTGAATGTCTTGAAGGGTTTATTCGGACATTAGGACGTCGAACAGGTGCCAAGACCGGCCGACCCTGGCCCATATTGTGCTTAATGCCCGCCTTGGTGCGGTTTGGCGGGGTAGAATAGGAATCGATGGAGAAGCTTGGTCACTACCGGATAGAGAAGCAGCTGGGGCGCGGCGCCATGGGCGTCGTGTACCGGGCTGTGGACGAAAGGCTTGATCGCACCGTGGCGCTCAAGGTGCTGCGGCTCAACCTTGCCGACGACGAGCGCGCGGAGTACGCGGCGCGCCTGCAGCAGGAGGCGAAGTCAGCCGCGCGCCTGAACCATCCCGGTATCATCACCATGTTCGACTGCGGCGACGCGGGCGACAATGCCTTCCTGGCCATGGAGTATGTCGACGGCAAGTCGCTGCAGGACTTGATGGAGCGCAAGCGCCTGTCGGTGAGCCGCGTGACCAAGGTGGCCGACCAGCTGTTTGCGGCCCTGGCCTATGCCCACGAGCATGGCGTGGTTCACCGCGACATCAAGCCCGCCAACCTGATGTTGACGCCAGACGGGCGTCTTAAGATTACCGACTTTGGCATTGCCCAGCTACCGGCCAGCGACTTGACGCGCACCGGTACGCTGATCGGCTCGCCGCGTCATATGTCGCCGGAGCAGGTGCAGGGCAAGAAAGTGGATGGCCGCGCCGACATCTTCTCGGCCGGCATCGTGCTGTACGAAATGCTCACCGGCGAGAAGCCCTTCGATGGCGAACACGTGGCCAGCATTGCCTATCGCATCCTGCACGAGGCGCCCTGCGGCATTCAGGCGCTGAATCCGGATGTGCCGGACGAGCTGGCTGCCGTGGTGATGCGCTGCTTGGAAAAAGAACCGGATAATCGCTTCCAGACCGCGCGTGATGCCCGCACGGCCATACGGGCCCTGATGGGCAAGTCGACGGTGCCGTCGGCACCCGTGCCGGTTCCCGTGCCTGTAGGCGGCATCGAGGACGTGGAGGGGCCGCCTACCGAGTCCGCGCTGATCCCGTCGGCACCTGCGAATGGCAGCGAGAAGTCCGATACGCAGTGGCGCATGGTCAATGAGGGCATGTCGCCGCGCAAGCTGATGTGGATTGGTGGCGGCGTGATGTTGGTGTTGCTGGTTGGCGCCGCGCTGACCATGCGCGGCAAGTCGCCGACACCCGCCGCGCGGACGGCGGAACGACCGGTCAAGACGGAAATCATGGAGCCGCAGGGGGCCAAGGGATTGGCGCCGGCGACGCAGGCCGCGGTGACGGTCCCAGAGGGTACGCCGGAAGCGGCAGTGCCTGCCGCCAAAGCTACACCGGTGCCGCCCGTTGCGGCACATCCTGACGTTACGCCAACTGAAATAGCGCATGCAGCTGCGCGCCGTGCCGGCACCGAGGTGCCGGCCGGTACGGTCCACGACAAGGGTGCGCAGGGTGAGGACAGGAAGGAGTCCAAGGCAGCCAAACCGGCGGGTCCGCACAAACCGTTGCCGATTATTCCGATTCCGCCGAGTTGATGTCCCCCTACGCGGTATAGGCGAAAAAAAGCCCGGTCTAGACCGGGCTTTTTGCTTGCCAGCGTACGATCAGGCCAGCGCCTGCTCGATGCGCGCCAGGGCCTTTTCCAGGTTGCCCATGCTGGTGGCGAAGCTGATGCGGAAGTAACCTTCCGCGCCGAAGGCCGAGCCAGGCACGACGGCAACGTCCTGCGCTTCCAATAGGTAGCTGCCCAGCGCCATATCGTTCGGCGCGGCGATCTTGCCTTCGCGGTGCAGGTTCTGGATGGCTTCGCGTGCGTCCACGAAGGCGTAGAACGCGCCGCCGGCCGTGAGGCACTTGAGCCCACGGATGCTGTTGAACTTGTTCACCACGAACTCATGGCGTTCGTTGAAGGCCTTGAGCATGGGGGCGAAGCACTCGGCTTGCGGGCCGTTCAGTGCGGCTTCGGCGGCGACTTGCGAGATCGAGGTCGGGTTGGAGGTCGACTGCGACTGGATGTTCTCCATCGCTTTGATCAGCGCCTCGGGGCCGGCCGCGTAGCCGATACGCCAGCCCGTCATCGAGTAGGCCTTGGATACGCCGTTGAGCAGGATGGTCTGCGGGTAGAGGTCGGGGCAGGCGTTCAGGATATTGGCAAACGTCGTGCTACCCAGCATCACGTGCTCGTACATATCGTCTGATGCAATCAGCACCTTGGGGTGCTTGCGCAGCACCTCACCCAGGGCCTTCAGTTCGTCCAGGGTGTAGACGGCGCCCGTGGGGTTGGACGGTGAGTTGATCACCAGCATCTTGGTGCGCGAGGTGATGGCCTTTTCCAGCTGCGCCGGGCTCAGCTTGTAGCCTTGCTCGATGCCACACTCGACGATCACCGGCTTGCCTTCGGCAAGGATGACCATATCGGGGTAGGACACCCAATACGGGGCCGGGATGATGACCTCGTCACCCTCGTTGATATAGGCTTGGCACAGGTTGTAGAAGCTCTGCTTGCCGCCCACCGAGACCAGCACCTGCTTGGCCGTGTAGTCGATGCCCTGGTCGCGCTTGAACTTGGCGACGATCGCGTTTTTCAGCCCCGGCGTGCCGGACACGGGAGTGTACTTGGTGAAGCCCTTCTGGATGGCTTCGATGGCGGCGGCCTTGATATGGTCGGGCGTATCGAAGTCGGGTTCGCCTGCGGCCAGCGCAACCACGTCACGGCCTTCGGCCTTGAGTTTTTGCGCTTTTGCCGTGATGGCGAGGGTGGGGGATTCCTTGATGGCTTGAACGCGATGCGAGAGTTCCACGAAAAGATCCTTCCGCCGGGAGCGGTATCGAGTAAAACGGTCCGTCATTATAACCACGCCCCC
>JAFAKZ010000220.1 GCA_019234745.1 Burkholderiales bacterium | reverse complement strand
TTCTGCGACAGCTCGCACGTGGCCGCCGGCTTTGTCGCTGACGGAGAGTAGAGCGCGTCAACGTCCGATCGCGCGACCCTATGGTAGGGCGGATTCGCGAAGCAATCCGCCGAACAATTTGCAGCGAAGCTGCTAAACCAATTGCGTTCGCAAACTAAACAAACATAGTTTTAGCAGCCGCGCCGCAGGTATTTGGCGGGTTGCTACGCGAACCCGCCCTACCACTAGGGCATCAGGTCTCAGGCTTGGCCGCCGTCCACCTCGAACCCCGCATCGCGCCAGGCGTCGATGCCGCCGGCCAGGGGGCGTACACGCGAATAGCCACTCATCATCAGCGCCTTGGCAATCTTGGCGGCGGAGATTTCGTTGGGGCAGGAACAGTAGACGATAATCTCCGTATTGCGCGGCAGGTCGGCCACCGGGGCGAGCGGCGCATCCATCTGCACGGAAAGTGCGCCGGGAATGCGGCCGTCTGCCTGTGCAATGGTCGAGCGCACGTCCAGCACGATGGGGGGCTGCGTGCCATCAAGCAATTCGCGCAATTCGTCCACGCTCACGCGGGCCATGCGCAGCTGCATGATCAGCATACGGCGCCGCCACCACTTGCCCAGGATGAACAACGCGAGCGCGATCGTCACCAGCAAGAGGCCGATGCGGCCCAGCGCGGTCAGTACATTCAGCACGTCGCTCACCGCGTCGCGGAACAAATAGCCCAAGGAGATGGCGATACCGGACCACAGCATGGCGCCCAGCGCGTCGAAGATCAGGAAGGCGGGCAGGGGCGTGCGCATGGCGCCGGCCAGCGTGGTGGCGACAGAGCCCAGCCCTGGCAGCAGCTTGGCCACGATCAGCGTCTTCGGCCCCCAGCGCAGGTAGATGTTCTCCGTCTGGCGGATGCAGGTATCGGGCGATAGCGAGATACGGCAGATGGTGCGCACCATGCGGCTGCCGTAGCGCTGGCCGGCGTAGAACCAGGCCGTGTCGGCGCACAGCGACGCGACGGTCGCCACCAGCAGGAGGCCTAGTTGCGAATGCTGCTGACCGGCCATGGCGCCCGTGAGTATCAGCGTGGGATAGGAGGGCACGGGCACGCCGGCCTGCTGAACCAGCACGTTTAGAAAGACGAATAACAGGCCGTATTGCGCCAACAGCGACATGGCGAGCTGCATACGATCTCCGGTTGCAGATTTGCGAGGTTTCCTTGTGGCACGCGGCAACGCCCTCGCCGCGGCTTGGCGAGTTTATACCTGAACTCCTACAATCTGGCGTCCAAGCCCGCAAAAGCAAGAGGCTTGCGCTTCACGTCCGTCGCAACTTTGAAAGCCAACGACTCATGAACGGTACGATCGAACGCTACTCCCTTCCCGCGCGTTGTTTCCACTGGCTGACGGTATTGCTGCTCGCTGCGCAGTTTGCCGTCGCGTGGACGATGCCGGACGTACATCGGGATACGAAACCCATTGGGTTGATTGCCCTGCATTTGTCGCTCGGGGTGCTCATCCTGCTGGTGATGCTGGCCCGCCTGGCCTATCGCCTGGCAACGCCCAAGGTCGCGCCGCTGCCCACCACGCCGCCGCTGATCAACCGCCTTGCCCATATCGGCCACGGTACGCTTTACCTGCTGCTGATCGTGCTGCCCTTGTTGGGTTGGGCGAACGCTTCGTCGCGCGGCTGGGATGTGTCGCTGTTCGGCCTCCTGCCCCTGCCAGCGCTGTCACCAACTGGCTCGCAGCTGGGGCATGCCATGGGCGATATACACCAGCTGATTGCATGGGTGTTGCTGGCTGTCGCTGGTCTGCACGTTGGGGCCGCGCTCTACCACCACTTCGTGCTGCGCGACGCCACGCTGAGCCGCATGCTGCCGCAGGGCTCGGATAAGAAGTAGGCAGGGTTGCGAATCAGGCGGGCTCGGTCTGGACGACAGGGCCTACGCCCTTGTACAGGAACTTGCCGAAACGGCATTCCAGCAGACCAGCCTCGAGCAGCGCCTCGAACGTCGCCGGGCTGACCACTACGGTAGGATGCTGCTCGCCTTGCGCATCGAACAATGCCGCGGCTTCGGCGATGGGCCTTTTATCGTGCATAGGTCTTGTGTATAGGTTCACGGCAGACTCCGTCGGTGTCCGCAATACGATGCCACATCGTTTCGGCCGTCCGCGCGCCGTTTCGCCCTGGATCGTCCCATCCCCGGCTTGTCTGCTTTGGCAGGCCTTGGTCGGCAGCACAACCATCGCTGCTGTTGAATTGCCCGGAATCCTACGGATGAATTATGACAATGGCAATTGATCGTGAATTGTTACAACGGATATCTGATGCCGCTAACTACAAAATCTCAGTAAAAACAGGGAAGTATTGTACTCAATAAATAAGAATATTCCAATATGCTGCGTGTTGATAAGTCGTGTGGTGCTGGCCCTTGCGCGCGTGACTGCAAGGCTGAAGGCGCTCGGCGAAGTGGGTAGAAGCCCAGTTATTTCATGGGCTTAGACCATCATCTAGTTTTCACATTAGTAACTTATGATGCATTCCGTCCCATTCCCGGTGGCCTACGCCTGTGCTCAACCAGAAATTTCTCAAGACCGAAAAGGGCCGAGAAGAGCTGACTTCGCGCCGTTACAAGCTCGGCATGCGTCATCGTCAGGCGCTCATCCTCATGGACGGTGCGACGGCGCCTGGCGAAGCATTGGTCAAGCTGCTGGGTGACGAATCGACGGCGCAGCGCGTTGTCGATGAATTGTTGGCCGATGGCTTTATCGAATTGTCCGGCGGGGCGGGCAGCCAAGCCAAGCCTGCACGGCCTGCGACGCCTGTCGAGCGCCCACCTGTAGTGCCGCCTCGTCCTGCCGTACCCGTTGCTCCTGCCGCGCCCGTCGCCACGGCAACAGCCGCTGCCACGGGCGGCGTGGCCATCATGGAGAAGCCGCAGGTCGCCGCTCCGGTGGCAGCCGCACCGGTACTGGAGGAAGTACACGAGACCGAGGTCGGCGAAGAGGCTGCCAGTGGTACGGCCGCCATCGACCGTGTCAAGGTCGAGAGTGCCCGCATCATCATGATCGATACGACAGACCGCTGCCTGGGCCTGATGGGCAAGGAATTGAAGCAGCGCATCGCCGCCGCCCAGGACGGTGCCGCCCTGCGCGCCATCATCCCGCGCTGGCATATGGCACTGCGCGAGTCGCGTCGCGGGCACGACGATGCGCAACGCTATCTGGAGACGGTGATCAACGCACTGGACGGTTGAGGCGAGGCGATCTCGTCGTCAGCCTGCAGTCCAAAGCAAAGCGCCCGGCAGTTACCGGGCGCTTTGTCGTCCAGCCGGCTTACTTGGCCGGATGGTCCTTCAGGTATTCTTCCGGGGCGATATTGTTCAGCACGTACTTCACGCCCTGAACCTTTTCGGCGGCATGGCCGGCCGTCACCATGAGCTGCTGTTCGGTGACCGTACCTTCCAGCGTCACTTCACCGCCCTTGGTGCTGACCTGGATGTGCTGGTCCTTGAGCGTTGCTTCAGCGGCGATGGCGGCTTGTACGTCCTTCGTGATGTCATCGTCGCTACGCGCAGCGACGGCGTCGGCTGCGTGCGCCGGTGCGCTCAGAACGGTGAACGATGCGGTGGCAACGCCCAATGCCAGGGCGAGAGCAGAAGCGAGGGTCTTCATCGGGGTGTCCTTTTCAGGTGGGATCAATGCAGCCCCGATTTATAGACGGCACATATTGCGCGGTGATTGCGGGGTGGGGCAGGGCCGGTCTCTGTAGAGTATCCCGATACCTTGGCGGCCGGCCCTGTCCTGAAGAGGCTCCTTAACTCTTCTGGAAAGCGTCCACCGCTTCCAGTGCGTGCAGCGAATACACATAGGCCGCACCCGCGTTAAGCGAGATGGCCGTGGCCAGTGCTTGCGCCACTTCTGCTTCAGTGGCGCCATTGGCGACGGCTGCTTGGGCGTGGACGCCAATACAACCATCGCAACGCGTGGTGACAGCCACGGCCAGCGAGATCAACTCGCGCGTCTTGGCGTCCAGTGCGTCGGATTCCGCGGCAGCGGTGCCGAGGCTCTGGTAGGCGGCCAGCATCTTGGGGTGGCTCTTGCCCAAGGCGCCGAACGACTTCTTCACGTGCGGTACGAAGGATGTCCAGTCTGCAAACATGATGTGCTCCTTGTGGGTGATTCGTCAGGTTGTCCATCGACGTCCCGTATTGCGGTAGGGGAATCGGCCGGAACTGGGACTCACTGTACGCGCCTCGCCGCCGCACAATTTGCCGCCCCGACCCGAGGTTTTGCTCTATCGTCTCAATATGGATCTGCTCAGCCAGCTCACCGCATTCGTCCGCATCGGCGGCGAACTTCAGGCGCTTTGCCCCATTACGCAAGGTTGGCTGGAAGATTGCCCGGCCGTGCCGGCCGGGGTGGTCCCCTTCCATATCGTCCTGACTGGCGCCTGTGTGTTCGAACTGCCGCAGGCGAAGCTGCGTCAGCACATGGCGCAGGGCGATATCGTGGTCTTGCCGCATGGCGCGCACCATCGGCTCTTGCCGGTGGCGCCATCCGAGCGCGTCGCCAACCCGCGCATTCTGTGCGGCACCTTCACTATCGCCGCCGTGCGCGAAAGCGCACTGCTGGGCAACCTGCCCGAGCACCTGATCGTGCAGACGGCCGGGCGCGACGATTTCACCTGGCTGCCCGCTATGCTCGATATGATGGAAGCGGAGACGCGCGTGGAGCGGCCGGGCACGCAGGGTGTGGTGTCCGACCTGTCCTCCGCCGTCTTTACCCTGGTGCTGCGCGCCTGGCTGGAAAGCGGACAGATGCTGCCTGGCGCACTGGCTATGATGCGCCACCCGACCCTGCAAAAGGTTGCGTTGCTGATACTGGAGCGGCCCGAACACAACTGGACGGTGGAGGCGCTGGCCGGCCAGGTCCATATGTCGCGCGCCACACTCCTGCGCCTGGTCGCCAAGTATGATGCGCCTACGCCGCAGCAATTGCAGACCGAGCTGCGTATGCACCGGGCAGCGCAGCACTTAGCGCGGGGGAACGTCAGCGCCGGCCGTGTGGCTGAAATGGTCGGCTACGAATCGGAAGCGGCCTTCAATCGCGCCTTCAAGCGCGCATTCGACATCACGCCGGGGCGCTATGCCCAGCGCGGGCGCGTGACTCCGTAGGGGTGGTCGGTGGCCTTAGAGCGAAGCGGCGGCGCGCGATGCCTGTTCGTATAAGCCGGACAGCAGGCGCAGCAGCTGCGCCGTATCGCCTATCTCCTTATTCTGGTGCCCGCTGTCGGCCAGCGCCGCCATCAGGCACTGTTCGCGCACTTCGCGATATTTCAGGCACAGCGCCCGGCCTTCGTCGGTGGTGGAGAAGAACACCTCCTTGCCGATCTTCTCACTCTGCACATAACCCATGCCCACCAGCTTGCGCAGCGAGTAGGACACCACGTGTGTGTCCTCGATATTGAGCACAAAGCAGATATCCGCCAGCTTCTTCTTGCGCTCGCGGTGGTTCACATGGTGCAAGAGCGACACGTCGAGCGCCGCCAGGTCCTTCACGCCGGCCGCCGTCATGCAGCGCACCATCCAGCGATTGAAGGCGTTATTGACGACGATGAGGCCGAATTCGAATTCGGACAGTTCGGCGCTTGTGTCCGAAACCAGGTGGGAGGAGGAGACGATATTGCTAGGCATGGCGCACCCGTTGGCGACGGCGTAATGGCAGGGAGTATACGCATGGTTATAGCCCGGACTGTCGCAAATGCCATCACAACGTTTATAAATTATCGATAAATTGTTGACGTTGTGTCGGTGCAGGCATAGTCTGGGATCGTCGAATCTGCCGGAACATGCCGAAGAATGAATGACTTGTGCCACATGACGCCGCTACGTCTCTACCCTCTGGGTGAGGCTGCGCTCGTGTGCGAAGCGCCGGCGCCCCTGTGTCTTGAGCAGCAACAGCGCATCTGGCAACTGGGGCGCAACCTGGCCGGCTTCCCCGGCGTCAGCGAGCTGATTCCCGGCATGAACAATCTGACCATCCTGTTCGATCCGTTTACGACCGACGTCGATGGCCTGCAAGCGGCGGCCGAGGCGCAATGGACGCTGCCAGTCGCGGCACGCGAGTTCGGGCGGCTCGTGGAGATTCCCGTTCACTATGGCGGCGAGTACGGCGCCGACCTGGCCGAAGTCGCCCGCCATTGCGGTCTGACGGAAGCGGAAGTCGTGCAGCGCCATACCCAAGTCGACTACACCGTCTTCTTCATCGGCTTCCAGCCGGGCTTCGCCTACCTGGGCGACCTGGATCCCGCACTCGCTACACCCAGGCGGACAGAGCCGCGTCTATCCGTGCCAGCCGGAAGCGTAGGCATAGGTGGTGCGCAGACGGGCATCTATCCGCTCGCCACTCCCGGTGGCTGGCAACTGATAGGCCGCACGCCGAGCAAGCTGTTCGACCCAACGGCCGCGTCGCCCACGCTGCTGCTGCCGGGCGACCGCGTACGCTTCGTGACGGACTGAGCGCATGTCGAACACGCAGCCACCCATGATCGAGATCGTCAAGGCCGGCCCACTCAGTACGGTGCAGGACCTGGGCCGCACGGGACTGCGGGATCGTGGCGTAAGCGTGGGCGGCGCGCTGGATACGCAAGCCCTCCTGCTGGGCAATGTGCTGGTCGGCAATCCATCTGGTGCGGCGGGACTGGAGATTACCGTGTGTCCGGCCAGCATCCGCTTCCTGTGCGATACCGTGATCGCCGTCACGGGTACGGACAGCGACGCCAGCCTGGATGGCGAGCCGCTGCGGCCCTGGTGGCGTTGGCCCGTGAAGGCAGGGCAGCTGTTGAAGTTCAACCCACCGCAGCGCGCAATGCGCACCTATCTGGCTATTGCCGGTGGGATCGATGTCGCCCCGATGCTGGGCTCGCGCAGTACCGATCTGAAAGCCGGCTTCGGTGGCTTGGAAGGGCGCGCTTTGCGTGATGGTGACCGCCTCCCGTTGGGCGAGGCAGCTGCAGGCAAGGTGGGCACGAAGGGCATTTTCCCGCCTGACTGGTGGCCGGCCGTACGTGTGCTGCCGGGGCCGCAGTACGATGATTTTACGGCCGAAGCCCAGACCGCATTCTGGTCGGCCGAATGGCAGCTTACACCGCAGAGCAACCGCATGGGCTATCGCCTGGCCGGCCCCGTGCTGGCACGCGAACAGGAGGGCGATTTGCCCTCGCACGGCGTTGTCCCCGGTGTAATCCAGGTGCCACCCTCGGGCCAACCTATCGTGCTGATGGCCGATGCGCAGACCACGGGCGGCTACCCGAAGATAGGCGTGGTGATCCAGGCCGACCTATGGAAACTGGCGCAACTGCGCCTGGGCGGCAAGCTGCGTTTCGTCGTCTGCGATGCGGCGGAAGCGCGCGAGGCGCTACGTAGCTCGTGGCGCTACCTTGAACAAGTGAAGAGAGCACTCGATGTCTATTGAGACCAAGCTGACCGTCGACCTGAATGCCGATCTGGGCGAGGGCGGCGCATTCGATGCCGAGCTGCTGCAAATCGTCAGCTCGGTCAATATTGCCTGTGGTTGGCATGCAGGCGATGCAGCCACGATGCAGGCGACGGTGGCGCAGGCCATGCGTCACGGTGTGGCCATCGGCGCGCACCCAAGCTACCTCGACCGTGCCAATTTCGGGCGTAGCGAGATGAACCTGCCACTCGAAACGGTGTATGCCGAGGTGCTGTATCAGGTCGGCGCGCTGGCAGCCATCGTTCGCGCACAGGGCGGTCGGCTGCACCACGTAAAGCCACACGGCGCACTCTACAACCAGGCGGCGCGCGACCCGGCGCTGGCCCGCGCCATTGCCGATGCCGTACGCGCGGTCGATCCGAACCTCGCGCTCTATGGCCTCGCGGGCAGCGCGTCGATCACAGCGGCCAGCGCCACCGGGCTCCGGGCAATATCGGAAGTGTTTGCCGACCGGGGCTACCAGGCCAATGGCAGCCTGGTGCCGCGCAGCAGCCCCGGTGCGCTGATCGACGACACGCAAGAAGCGGTTGCCCGCACCCTGCGCATGGTGCGCGAAGGCGTGGTCGTAGCGGTGGATGGCAGTCGTGTCGCCATCGCGGCCGAGACGGTCTGCCTGCACGGCGACGGTGCGCACGCGCTGGACTTTGCCCGTGCCTTGCGCGAAGCACTGACAGCGGCGGGCGTCAGGCTGGCTGCACCGAACGCGTAGTCGATATCCATACAAGAGAGGAGCGGTGCCATGCAACATGCAGTCAGTCTCTGGCCCCTGATCGGGGTTGCTGTCGTGATCGTCGGTTTCCTGCTGCGCTTCAACCCTGTGCTGGTGGTGACGGGGGCGGGCATCGTCACGGGGCTCGCCGCCCATATGCCGCTCGATGTGATCCTGGCCAAGCTGGGCACGGGCTTCGTGAAGACGCGCAACCTGCCGCTCATCCTCATTCTGCCCCTGCCCGTGATCGGCCTGTTGGAGCGCCATGGCCTGCGCGAGCGGGCACAGCAATGGATAGGCAGCATCCGTTCCGCCACGGCTGGGCGGCTGCTCATCGTCTACCTGTTCGTGCGCGAAATCGCGGCGGCGCTGGGCCTCACGGGCCTGGGCGGGCATGCGCAGATGGTGCGACCACTCATCGCCCCCATGGCGGAAGCGGCCGCCGAGACTCAGCACGGGCCGCTGCCCATGTCCGTGCGCTACCGCCTGCGCGCGCTGGCGGCCGCCACCGATAACGTCGGCCTGTTCTTTGGCGAGGACATCTTCGTCGCCTTCGGCTCCATCATCCTGATGCACACCTTCCTGCGCGAAGCGGGCGTGTCGACGGAGCCGCTGCAGATCGCCGCGTGGGGCATCCCCACCGCCATGGCGGCCTTTATGATCCACGCCACGCGGCTGTATCGGCTCGACGGGAAACTACCACGCTATATCGCGCAGGCGCCCGCCGAACAAGCGAATGCGGCAGCCCAGCCGGAGGTGGCATGATGCTGGTTAAACTCGACTACCTGATGTGGATCGCCGGCCTGATCCTGGCGGCCGTGGCCTTCCTCTCCGTGCGCGATGCCACCAACCCCAAGCGCTGGACCAGCGGTCTGTTCTGGGGCGTCTACGCGGTGATCTACCTGGTGGGCGACCGCCTGCCGCCCGTCGTGGTCGGCGTGCTGGTCGTCGTGATGGCCCTGCTGGCGGGTTTGGGTGGCGTGGGCATAGGCAAATACCTGCCGCTGCCCTCGGCCGAACGGCTGGCCAGCGCGGCGCGGCTGGGCAATCGGCTGTTCCTGCCCAT
>JAFAKZ010000181.1 GCA_019234745.1 Burkholderiales bacterium | reverse complement strand
GGGAATGCCCGTGAAGGAGAGCTTTTCGCCTTCGGAGAAGCTGTCGCCGATCTGGATATTGCCGTGGTTCGGCACGCCGATGATGTCGCCGGCGTAGGCTTCCTCGACCTGCTCGCGGCTCGAGGCCATGAAGGTGACGACCGAGTTGGCCGCCACGTCGCGCTCCAGCCGCAGATGCTTCATCTTCATGCCGCGCTCGAACTTGCCCGAGCACACGCGCAGGAAGGCGATGCGGTCGCGGTGCTTCGGGTCCATATTGGCCTGGATCTTGAACACGAAGCCGGAGAACTTCTCCTCGTCCGGCTTCACGTCACGGATGGTGGCATCACGGTGCTGCGGGGCCGGTGCCCAATCGATCAGCGCGTTCAGGATCTCGCGTACGCCGAAGTTGTTGATGGCGGAGCCGAAGAACACGGGCGTCTGCGTACCCATCAGGAACGCTTCCAGGTCAAACGGGTGCGATGCCCCGCGCACCAGTTCCAACTCGCTGCGCGTATGTCCGATTTCGAGCGGAAACAGTTCGTCCAGGCGCGGGTTGTCGATGCCCTGGATGACTTCGGCGACCTCTTGGCCGGCCTTGTCTTCGCCCGGAGAGAACAACAGCACTTCGTCCTTCAGGATGTGGTACACGCCGCGGAAGGTCTTGCCCATGCCGATAGGCCAGGTGATCGGTGCGCATTGAATCTTGAGTACCGATTCGACTTCGTCCAGCAACTCCAGCGAATCGCGCACTTCACGGTCATACTTGTTCATGAAGGTCACGATAGGCGTATCGCGCAGGCGGCAGACGTTGAGGAGTTTGATTGTCTGCTCTTCCACGCCCTTTGCCGCATCGATCACCATCAGGGCCGAGTCGACTGCCGTCAGCACGCGATAGGTGTCTTCCGAGAAGTCTTGGTGGCCGGGGGTATCGAGCAGGTTGATCACGTGCTCGCGGTAGTCGAACTGCATGACGGACGACGCTACGGAAATACCGCGTTGTTTTTCGATCTCCATCCAGTCCGAGGTCGCGAACTTGCCCGTCTTTTTGCCCTTGACCGTACCGGCGAGCTGAATGGCGCCCGAGAACAGCAGCAGCTTTTCCGTGAGGGTGGTCTTACCCGCATCGGGGTGGGAGATGATACCGAAGGTGCGGCGGCGCGCGACTTCCTGGGCAATGGACGGCATTGGTGTGTTGAGTCTGGCTTGCGGGTAAACGCGTAATTGTAAGGGAGCAGAGGGGAGCTGTCGATTTTGGCCGGGCTGGCATAGTCGCCTCGGCTCGGCAACTGCGAGGCGGCTCAATTGCTCATCTGCAACATAATCGTCTACTCTTTTCATCAACAATATATTGCTGCGGGCCGGTCAGTGAGCCGGCTGAGGTATAAGTAGTGCCATGCGTGTATCCGTCCTGGCAATCACTCGCGGCATCTTTACCGTGCTGCTTGCAGCTTGCGCCCATGTGGGCGCGGCCGCGTCGTCTGCGCGCCATCTTTCCATGGTGGCGACCGAGTTTCCGCCCTATACAGCAAGCAACGTCGCTGAACAGGGCCTAGTGAGCGCCATCGCCCGGGCGGCATTCCGCGTGGCGGGCTATGACACCAGCCTTGTCATCGAACCATGGGCTCGTGCCCTGGCCGAGGTGAAGCATGGTGCCTTCGATGTACTACTGGCTGTGTGGTACCAACCGGAGCGAGAGCAGTTCATGGCTTTCAGCGATCCGCTTTGGACAAACCAAATCGGCTTCTACGGTTTGCGCAGCAAACCGATCAACGTCAGCAGTCTCAAGTCGTTGTCGCCGTATACAATCGGCGTGGTAAAGGATTATGCAAACCCTGCGGATTTCGACGCGGCCCACCTAAAGACCGAAGCGTCGGTCGATGACCTTACCAGCATCCGCAAGCTCGCTGCCGGTCGCGTTGACCTGGCGCTGGTCGACAAGACGCTTGGCCAATTCCTGCTGCGCAATGAGGCGCACAACATGGCAGGCAAGCTGCAGTGGCTCGATCCAGCCGTGGCATCGGTGCCGCTCTACATCACGATCTCGAAGAGCAGGCCAGGTTACGAGCATATCGTCGCCGACTTCAACCGTGGTCTTGCCGAGCTGCGCCGTACGGGCGAATACGAGCGCATTGTCCGCCGTATCATGCCGGAGGCAGCTCCTTGATACGGTAGCAGCGCCATAGCCACAGGCCGCCCCAAACCCAGGCTACGACCATGACGGCGGCGCCGAGGAAATGGGCCAGATGCGCAAGGCGGTGGTCCCATTCCAGTTTGCCTATCTCCTGCAGGATATTGTGCCAGTCGTGGCGCATGAAGCGCGTTTCCGCGTCCTCCTCGGACATTTCGCCGATCAGCGGCAAATCCATGGCTCGCGCGTCGCCGATATAAGGTGCCACGTCCAGCAGGTTCTCGCCGGCCCACCACAAGCACAGACTGGCGGAGAAGGGCTGGCGCTCGCGCAGCAAGAACACGCCGCACAGTATCAAGGGCCACAGGCATTGGAACAGGCTGCCGCCGAGGAACATCATCCATTCCCCAAAGGGCCGGAACAGCACGTGGCCGAATTCATGGAAGGGCAGATTGATCTGATGCAGGAAGGACGAGCCGATCTCGCCGTCGATTGGGTCGTAGGCGATCAAGCGCACACCCCAGGCCAGAAAGGCGATGTACAGGAGGCCGTAGATGGGCAACAGGGTCGCCACATTATCGGGGCGATGCAGCAGCATGCCCCGGAAGCCATTCAGCCAGCCGGGCGCGGCCCGCTCCTCAGCTACAGCAGCCTGCTGCTGCCGGGGTTCACGGTCGGCCAGGTATTGCACGTACTTGGCGTAGATCACGCCGCATTGCGGACATTCGTTTGCGGCGGTCTGGTCCGCCGCCTGGCGGACGTAGCCGCATTTCGGGCAAGTCATCGGTTCTTCCATGCTTACAGTCTATGTCAGACGGCCTTCATGAGCGCAGTTGTCATCAATATGTAATTCCCTCAACTCGACCAAACGGGGAGGCATGCTAAAATCGCCCATCTCCCAACGTTCTCGGAAGCCTCCGATATGTTCAAGCCGCTCTCCATTGCCCAATACGACCCCGATCTCGCCGCCGCCATCCAAGGCGAGGTAGTGCGCCAGGACGAACATATCGAACTGATCGCATCGGAGAACTACACCAGCCCAGCCGTCATGGAAGCCCAGGGCTCTCAGCTGACCAACAAGTACGCCGAAGGCTACCCCGGCAAGCGTTTCTATGGCGGTTGCGAATACGTCGACAAGGTCGAACAGCTGGCCATCGACCGCGTCAAGCAGCTGTTTGGCGCGGAATATGCCAATGTGCAACCGCACTCCGGTTCGCAGGCCAACCAGGCTGTGTATTTCTCTGTGCTCAAGCCGGGCGACACGGTGATGGGCATGAACCTGGCCCACGGTGGCCACCTGACGCATGGCTCGCCGGCCAACCTGTCGGGCAAGCTGTTCAATATCGTCGCCTATGGCTTGAACGAGCGCGAAGAGATCGACTACGACGAGATGGAGCGCGTTGCGACCGAGCAGAAGCCCAAACTGATCATCGGCGGCGCATCCGCCTTCTCGCTGCGCTTCGACTTCGAGCGCATGGGTCAGATCGCGAAGAAGGTCGGC
>JAFAKZ010000606.1 GCA_019234745.1 Burkholderiales bacterium | reverse complement strand
TGAAGGACCGCCTCTACACGACCGCCGCCGACAGCCACAGCCGCCGCTCGGCGCAGACGGCGCTGTACCACATCACCCGCGCGCTCGCCCTGCTGCTGGCCCCCGTGCTCAGCTTTACGGCCGACGAGGTGTGGAACACGCTCAACGGCAATGAAGACGACAACGTGCTGCTACACACCTGGCACACGCTGCCGACACCTGCCGACGCTGCCAAGCTGGCCGACGACTGGGCCCGAATCCGTGATTTCGTGGCTGAGACCAAGAAGCAGCTGGAAGTCGTGCGCGAATCGGGCGGCATCGGTTCCAGCCTGCAGGCCACGCTCGCGATCACGGCCGACGCCACGCTGCACCCGCTGCTCGCCGCGCTGGGCGACGACCTGAAGTTCGTATTGATCGTCTCGGATGTCGCTCTGGCTATGGGCGACACGACCAGCATCACCGTAACACCATCGGCCGCCGCCAAGTGCGAGCGCTGCTGGCACTACCGCGCCGATGTGGGGACGCATGCCGAGCACAGCACGCTATGCGGTCGCTGTGTGAGCAATCTGTTCGGTAATGGCGAGGTGCGCCAGCATGCTTAAGCAGGGAATGGCACGCTGGCTGCTGCTGGCAGTCGTGGTAATCATCCTCGACCAGATCACCAAGCAGATGATCGTCGGCAATTTCAACTTTGGCGAGGTGAAGCCCATCATGGCGGGCTTCAACCTGGTACTTGCCCACAACACGGGTGCCGCCTTCAGCTTCCTGGCCGCCGCCGGCGGCTGGCAGCGCCACTTCTTCACGGTACTGGCGCTGGTCGTTTCCTGTGGCATCCTGTGGACACTACGGGCCAACTATGCCAACTGGCGCCTGTCCACGGCGCTCTCGCTGATCATGGGCGGCGCGCTGGGCAATGTCATCGACCGCGTGCGCCTTGGCTATGTGGTGGACTTCATCCAGGTCTACTACCACGACCACTACTGGCCGTCGTTCAACGTGGCCGATTCCGCCATCTGTGTCGGCGCCGCGCTGCTTGTCATCGACAGCATGGTGAAGTCGAACAAGGAAACGCAGACCAGCTAATCGCTCTGCGCCGCCTCCAGTTGCAGGCGGCGCAGCGATGTCCACCAGGATAGCCCAATCAGCACTAGGCCTATCCCTCCTGTCAGTACCTCAGGCACCTCGACCTTTACGCCAAGCAGCATGATGGCCGCCAGCGCCCCGATGGCCCAGAAAGCGCCATGCTCCAGATAGCGGTAGCGATTGAGCGTACCCTGCTCCACCATCATCAGCGTAAAGCCACGCACGAACATGGCACCTGCCCCCAGGCCCAGGGCGATCAGCAGGAGATTGTGCGACAGTGCGAAGGCGCCAATCACACCGTCGAAGCTAAATGAAGCGTCGAGCGCTTCCAGGTAGAGGAAGCCAGCGAGACCGTTGCGGGCCGTTGCCTCTACTCCCCCACCTTCGCCGAGCAGGCCAGAGAGTCCGTCAACCAGCACGAAGCTGACCACGCCCCACACGCCCGCCAGCACAAACGACGCCGCACGACCGCTCGGCAGCCACGATGCCACCAGCAGCACGGCGATCAAGGTCAGGGCGATCTCTACCGCATTGAGCTTGCCCAGGCGCGCAAGCAGTAGCTCGATGCGTGCCAACCAATGCGTCTGCTTCTCGCTGTCCGTGAAAAAGCGCAGGAACACGAGTAGCAGGAAGGCCCCGCCAAAGCCCGCGATCTGATCGTGGGCACCCATTAGCAGGGCCGCGTAAAGATGAGGCGATTCGATGGCAATCCTTACCGTGGCGACGGGGCCGATGCCCGATGCAATGGCCACTAGCAAGATGGGAAACACGAGCCGCATCAGAAACACGGCCACGAACATGCCCCAGACGAGGAAGCGTCGGCGCCAGACGGCATCCATCTGTGCCAACAGACGCGCATTGACCACGGCGTTGTCGAATGACAAGGCGCTTTCCAGGCCGGCCAAGGCCAGCACAATCCAGGCGGCCTGGCCACCGCCGATCAGTAAGCCGCATACGAGCGCGACAAGCGAAAATACGAGCGGGGCGAGGAAGAAGCGAAGCATGCGGCGGTAGATAGACGGGGGATTCGCGCGACTCTAGCACGATGATCGGCCGCAATACGGTAAAATAGCGTTTTCGCACGTCGTCCCTACGGTTCAAAACCATGAGCACCATGCAAGTCATCCTCGCCACGCCACGTGGCTTCTGCGCAGGCGTCGACCGCGCCATCGCGATCGTCGAGCGCGCGCTGGAACGCTTCGGCGCACCCATCTACGTGCGTCACGAGGTCGTCCATAACAAGTTCGTGGTGGAGGACCTGAAGCAAAAGGGTGCGATCTTCATCGAGAACCTGGACGAAGTGCCCGCTGGCTCGACGCTGATCTTCTCCGCACACGGCGTGCCGCAATCCGTCCGCCGCGATGCGGAAGCACGCGGCCTCAAGGTATTCGACGCTACCTGCCCCCTGGTAACCAAAGTGCACCTGGAAGTGAAGAAGCTGCGTGAGACAGGCTACGAGATCGTCATGATCGGCCACAAGGGCCACCCGGAAGTCGAGGGCACGATGGGCCAAGCAGACGGCGGCATGTATCTGGTGGAGACGCCGCAGGACGCGGAACAGCTCGTGGTCAGCAATCCGGACAAGCTGGCCTATGTGACGCAGACGACGCTGAGCGTGGACGACGCGGCGACCGTCGTGGCTGCGCTCAGGCAGCACTTCCCCCACATCGTGGGCCCGAAAAAGGACGATATCTGCTACGCCACGCAAAACCGCCAGGATGCGGTCAAAAAACTGGCCGGCGAAACGGATATCGTCGTCGTGGTTGGCTCACCCAACAGTTCCAACTCCAACCGCCTGCGCGAAGTGGCTGCCAATGCAGGGCTGGACGCCTACCTGGTCGATAACGCCAGCGAACTGAACCCGGATTGGTTCGTGGGCAAATCCAATGTTGGCATCTCAGCCGGCGCCTCCGCCCCGGAAATTCTCGTGAAGGAAGTCATCGAGCGCATCCGTACCTTCGGCGCCAAGGAAGTGCGCAATATGGATGGCATCGAAGAAGGCATCGTGTTCTCGCTGCCGAAGGGCCTGAACTAATTGCCTACATCCAGGTAAAAGGCCGTCACGACAGGTAGTCGTGACGGCCTTTCGCATTTTGACACCAGGCAGATCAGTGGTTATCGGACTGCGCCGCAGGCGTATCTGGCTTGGGCGTTGAACTTGGGCTGGCTGCATTGACCACCGCCTTGCCCGCCTTATACGCGCCCTTGCCTGCCAACTCCACACCATCGACTGCCACACCGACCGCCGTGGTCGTCACGCTCACCGCCGCATCAGCGACCGCCACTACGGCACAGCCAGACAACAAACCGCTTGCCAGCACGAGCACACCGACAGAATTGATCAATTGCTTGCGCTTCATGCCTTCCCCGTTTCCATCACACGTAACACCACCTTGCCCAAATTCTTCGATGCTTCGATGTAACGATGCGCTTCCGCCACATCGCGCCAATCGAATATCGCATCGAGCGTCACACGTATCTTGCCACTTTCCAAGGCCGGTAGCACCTGGCTACGAATCGCCTCGGTCAGCCGCGCCTTCACGCCGAGCGGCTGCGGCCGCAAGGTCGAACCGCGTACGGTCAGGCGCTTGACCAGCAAACGACCCATATCCAGCTGGGCGCTCGCCCCACCCATCAGGCCTATCGTCACGAGGCGGCCATCGGCCTTGAGGCTGGCGATATTGCGATTCAGGTACGCCCCACCAATGCAGTCAAGAATCACGTCAACGCCACCCTCGGCAGCCACGACTTCGCCGAAGTCCTGCGTTTTGTAATCGATTCCGACCGCCACGCCCAGTTCCCGGCAAAAGCGCACCTTATCCGTCGAGCCCGCTGTGGCGAAGGCCTTGGCACCGACCATGCCGGCCAGCTGGATGGCCGTAGCGCCGACACTGCTCGCACCCGCGTGTATCAGTACCGACTCGCCCGCCTCGAGCTGGGCGATCTCCACCAAGTTCAGCCAGGCTGTCATCCAGGCCTCGGGGAGCGTCACGGCTTGCTCGAAATCGAGCCATTGCGGTTTGGCAATCGCGCAGGCCGCGTCCAGCACCACGTATTCCGCATATCCGCCACCAGCGACTAAACCAAATACGGCGTCGCCAATGGCAAAGCCACTCACATCGTTGGCCAGCTCGACCACCACGCCGGCCACCTCCAAACCGAGCAGTGACGACGCGCCCGGCGGTGCCGGATAGCGGCCTTCCCGTTGCACGATGTCGGCGCGATTCACACCGGCCGCATGCACGCGCACCAGCAGCTGCCCGGGGCCGATGACGGGCTTGGCCGTCTCACCGATCTTCAACGTATCAGCGCCACCAGGCGCGAACTGCAACACGGCCTGCATCATCCCGTGCTCCCTTTCAATTCGGCGAGGTCAGCTTCAAGCCAAGCACACCCGCCACGACCAGGCCCACGCACAGGAGGCGCTGCCAGTCGCTCGATTCGTTAAACAAGTAGATGCCGGCGATCACGCCGCCGATCGCGCCGATGCCGGTCCAGACTGCGTAGGCTGTGCCGACCGGCAGCACCTTCATGGCACGGGCCAGGAAGAATACGCTGGCCGCCATCGCCACCACCGTCGCAGCCGTCCAAGCATGGCGCGTGAAACCGGCGCTATATTTCATCGTCACCACCCAGATGACTTCAAATACGCCGGCGATCAACAAGAATACCCAGGGCATGGCAGGCCTTATGTGAGGGCGACGGACATCGCGGCGTCGGCCGTCTTGCCCGCCTCATGTGGCAGCGCAAGGTAGTCCTTGCTGTGCATTTCCGTCAGGCGGCTGGCCGTACGGAAGAACTCGTTGGAGAAGCTGCCTTCCGTGTAGATCGCCTCGACATCCACATCGGCCGAGATGATGAGCTTGACGCGGTAGTCGTAGAACACGTCCACCAGCCAGGTCAGGCGCCGTGCCTCGGCCGATTCGCGTGCGGCCAGCTTGGGTACGTTGGATAGGATCACCGTATGGTAGCGCCGCGCGATCCATAGGTAGTCCACCTGCGAGCGCGGGCCGCGGCAAAGCATGTCGAAATGGAACCAGACGACGCCCGGTGCATGGCGTATCGCCTGCACGGGCCGATCTTCCACGATCAGCTCGAGCGGCAGGCTCTCGCCGGTGGCCAACTTGTCGAAAATCCGGCCCAACTCGGCGTCCGTCTCAGCCGTAATCGGTGACAGGTATATCTTCGCCTGTTCCAACGTGCGCATGCGATAGTCGTTGCCGCCATCCACGTTGACCACGTCCAGGTTCTGCTTGAGCAGTTCGATGGTGGG
>JAFAKZ010000462.1 GCA_019234745.1 Burkholderiales bacterium | reverse complement strand
CCCAGGCGCACGCGACCCGGTGGCTGCCTCGGGCACCGTGGTGCAGCGCTCGCTCGAGAAGGCTGAACAGCGCACCAAGACCGACGGTGTGCATTTCCGCCCCTGGCTGCAATCCTTCAAGGACTACGCCTTCGACCGCCGCAAGTTCGGTGCGGATGACATCCGTAAGCAGATCGACGCGGCCGAGGCGGCCGGCACGGACGGCTGGCTGCTGTGGAATCCCCGCAACGACTACAGTGACGCGGGCCTAGAGCCGCGCAAGCAGACCATCGCCCGCCCATGACGCGCGCTATCGCCCTTGTGCTGCTTGCCTGGGCGATGACGGCCTGGGCTGACGAATCAACGGTGCCCAATCCGAATCAATGGGCACCGCTCGACGCGCTCGTCAACGCGCAGATCGCTGCTGGCAAGCTGCCCGGCGCCGTGCTGGAAGTCGGCGACGACCGAGGCGTGATCTACCGTCGTGCCTACGGCTGCCGTCGGCGCGAGCCAGCGTGTGAGGCGATGACGGAAGACACGATCTTCGACCTCGCCTCCATCACCAAGGTGATCGCTACGACCACGGCCATTCTGCAGCTGGTGGAGCAGGGCCGAATCGAGCTGGATGCACCCGTCGCCCGCTACTGGCAAGCTTTCGGCGGTCACGGCAAGGCTGACATCACGGTGCGGCAGCTGCTCACCCACACCTCTGGCTTACCCGCCGACCTGGACCTGCGCAGCAAGTGGCATGGCGAGGCGGCGGCGATGGCGAAGATCGAAGCGCTCGCTCCACAGTCCACGCCCGGCGCCGGCATGCGCTATAGCGACGTGAATTTCGAGGCGCTGGGCGAGCTGGTCGAGCGCGTAAGCGGGCAGCGCCTGGACGCCTATGCGCACGACCACATTTTCGTACCACTGCAGATGGCTGATACGGGCTTTCTACCGGCCGATGATCTCAAACCGCGCATCGCGCCTACCAGCGTCGGGACGGGCGTGGTGCACGACCCGAGCGCTGCGCGCATGGACGGCGTGGCGGGGCACGCGGGCCTGTTCGGCACGGCCGCAGACCTGGCGCGCTTCGCCCGCATGCTGCTCAATGGTGGCGAACTGGACGGCGTGCGCATCCTGGGCCCAGACACGATCGCGCAGATGAGCACGCTGCAATCGCCTGCTTCCGAGCAGCAGTGGCGCGGCCTGGGCTGGCAGCTCTACGCGCCACTGGTGGCCAACCGCGACGCCATGCCGCCCATTGGCGCCATCGGCCATCGCGGCTACACCGGCACGGCCATCTGGGTCGACCCAGCTACCAAGCGTTTCGTGGCGCTGCTCAGCAATCGCGTCTACCCGAACGATGGTGGTGATGCAGCCCCTTTGCGGCGCGAGGTGCTAGCCTATGTGGCCAACCTGCAAGCACCATTGCGCTATCCCAATCACGATGTCACTGCACCGTGGCAGGAGCAAGTTGGGGCGAAGAAGGTGCAGTTGGGCATCGACCAATTGGAAGCGGACGGCTTTGCCCCGCTACGCGGCAAGCACGTCGGCCTGATCACCAATCTCACCGGTCTCGACGGTCATGGCCGCCGCACCATCGACGCCCTGCGCTGGGCGCCCGAAGTGACACTGGCCGCCGTGCTCACGCCAGAACACGGGCTGTATGCAAACCGCGAAGGCCAGATCGAGTCGGAAATCGAGCCCGTCAGCGGCGTGCCGCTGCGCAGCCTATACGGCAGCCACCGCAAGCCGACCGATGCGGACTTGGCTGGCGTCGATGCCCTGGTGTTCGACATGCAGGATGCGGGTGCCCGCTTCTACACCTATATCTCCACGCTAGGCTACGCGCTGGAGGCTGCCGCTGCGCACCATATCCCCCTCTACGTGCTGGATCGCCCGAACCCGATCTCAGAAGCCGGTGCGGACGGCCCCATGCTGGACGACGGCCTGTACTCGTTCACCGCCTACTTCAATCTGCCCGTGCAGCACGGTATGACACTGGGTGAGCTGGCGCAGATGTTCAACGGCGAGAACCATATCGGCGCCGATCTGCATGTGATTGCCATGGCGCACTACCATCGCGACAGCTGGTACGACGAGACGGGTGTCGATTGGGTGCCACCTTCGCCCAATCTGCGTACGGTAACGGAAGCGGCGCTCTACCCAGGGGTGGCGCTGGTGGAAAGTTCTAACGTAAGCGTGGGGCGGGGGACGGATACACCATTCGAGCTGGTGGGTACGCCATGGATCGATAGTGCGGCGCTGGCGCGCTATCTAGCCAAGCGCAAGATCGCCGGTGTGCGTTTCGAGGCCGTCGATTTCACGCCGACAGCCAGTGCCTACGAGGGCACGACCTGCCACGGTGTGCGTATCCACGTGACCGACCGCGACGATCTGCGCGCACCGCGCCTGGGTATCGAGATCGCGGCAGCCTTGCACAAGCTCTATCCGCAGCGCTTCGAGCTGGAGAAGAACCTATCCATGATCGGGACGCGCGCGGCGATGTCGGCGTTGGTGCGTGGTACCGACCCCGCACGCATCGAAGCACAATGGCAGGCTGGAGTGCAGGCGTTTGTGCGGCGACAGCGCCAGTACTTGATCTATTGAGCGCTGCTCAAGCCGTTTTCAGTAGCCCCAAGATCGCGTTCGGATCGTCGCTCTGCTGCAACACGGTACGCACACGGTTAAATGCCGCTGCGGCATCCTCCGGGTACTTGCCGAAGGAGATGAGACTGGAGTGCTTCCATCCGGCGGCGGCCAGGACCTCAGAACGGAATTTTGCGCCGCTGACAGCTCTGTCGGACATCTGCAGCAGCGCGCGCTCGATGAGCACGTGGGGAAAAGGGTCGCGTGAGATCATGCCGAAGTGGGCGGCTTGGACTTCGTCGAACTGCATCACTTTCACTCCTGTTTCAAATGACATTGGCTCTAGGCTACGGTGACGTAGAGGCGGCTGGTCTTGGGTACTGCTGTATGCCTCTGACGATTCGCATCCTAGGTTGCCGCAGCGAGTGAAATTTGATTTAGATCAAATTTCGCTCGCTGCCCGCTGGTGGCCGATACCTCGGCCGACCAACGGACGGCAAGCAGGCATCGACGGCGTGCAAGGGCTAGGAGGTTCATCCATCCGTCCATCCAATCCTATACGGTCAGAAGATATATTCTTGGCCGCCTGTCGATTCCGCCCAAGGTGGCGCGTCGTACTGGATGAATCTGCCGCATCGGCACGCTCAAACAGGAGAACATCATGCGCTATCTCATCATCGTAAAAGCGTCGGCCGAGTCGGAGGCGGGCGCGATGCCCGAGGCGCGGCGCGAGTTCGAGCGTGCCGCCGAGCTGACCCGCAGCGAACGTGAACGCGCGCTCTTGCTGGCGCGTGCCGCCGACTGCCAGTAAGTCGGCTTTTTCGTCACAAATCGTTACAGCCCAACCCCGGATTTCGACGTTTCATCGCACGGTAGCTGCATGGCCGCTGGGGCTGCCCTATTGTTCGGCGGTCCCTAGGCCCGCGGTGTGGGGACATTCGATACACGGAGAAAATGGAGATACCGAAAATGGCTGTAATGAAAAAAATTGCATGGATGGTTTCCGTTGCGATGCTGGCTGTGCCGGCCATGGCAGGCACCGATGCTGCCCCGGCAGCGCGCCCTCAGGACGACCTGTTCCAGTCTGTGAACGGCGAATGGCTGCGCGCCACGCCCATCCCGGACGACAAGGGCGAGTACGGCTCCTTCCTCGAGCTGCGCGATAAGTCTGACGCCCAGGTGCGCGCCATCGTCGAACAGTTGGCCGCCACGCCGCAGGCCAAGGGCACCGTTGCGCAGAAGGTCGCGGACCTTTATGCCTCCTACCTCGATACGAACAAGATCGACAAGGCCGGCCTGGCGCCGCTTGCTCCGCGCCTTGCCCAGATCGATGCCATCAAGACGACGCAGGACTTCGCTCGCTGGATGGGTAGCGTGCAGGGCGAACTGGAAACGCCCGTCGGCTTCGGTGTCATGTCGGACTTCAAGAACCCTGAGCTGAACATGAGCTTCGTGTTCCAGGGCGGGCTGGGCCTGCCAGACCGCGACTACTACCTGAAGCTTGACGATAAGGAATTCGCCAAGGCGCGCACGGCCTACCAGGATTACCTGCTCACATTGGTGAAGCTGGCCAACCTGAGCAAGGGTGACCAGGTGAAGGCCATGGCCATGGTGCAGCGTGTGATGGCGCTGGAAACGAAGATCGCAGAAGTGCAGTGGAGCCGCGTCGATAACCGCGATCCGGCCAAGCTGTACAACCCGATGAGCATCGACGAGCTGGCCAGCAAGGCGCCGGGGCTGGACTGGAAGGCTTTCCAGGCGTCGGCCGGGCTGGCCTCGCAGCACGACCTCGTGGTCGCGCAGCCCAGCGCAGCCGTCGGCATAGCGAAGTTGATGACCGAAGTGCCGCTGGCTGACTGGAAGGTCTACGCCAAGCTACATTTGCTGGACGACAAGGCGCAGATGCTGCCGCAGGCCTGGCGCGACGCGAATTTCGCCTTCCACGGCACGGCGCTGACGGGTACCAAGGCGCCGCGCCCGCGCTGGCAGAAGAGCATCGCCAAGCTCAACGAGGGCCTGGGCGAGGCCGTGGGCCAGCTTTACGTGGAGAAGAACTTCCCGCCCGAGAACAAGGCGCGCATGGTGGCGCTGGTGGGCAATCTGCTGGCGACCTACAAGGATTCCATCGACAAGTTGAGCTGGATGAGCGATGCGACGAAGAAGCAGGCGCAAGAGAAGCTGGCGCTGTATACGACCAAGATCGGCTACCCCGATACCTGGCGCGACTACAGCAAGCTGAACATCATGCGCGGTGACGTCCTCGGCAACGACCTGCGCGTGGCGCGCTTCGAATGGGCGCGCCAGGTGGCCAAGGCGGGCAAACCGGTCGACCACAAGGAGTGGGGCATGACGCCGCAGACGGTCAATGCCGAATACAACCCGCTCAACAATGACATCACCTTCCCAGCCGCCATCCTGCAGCCCCCGTTCTTCGACATGAGCCGCGACGACGCCTACAACTATGGCGCCATCGGTGCCGTGATCGGCCATGAGATCAGCCATGGCTTCGACGATGAAGGCAGCCAGTTCGACGGTCACGGCAAGCTGAGCAATTGGTGGACGGACGAGGACCGCAAAGCCTTCAACGAGCTGGGTGCCCGCCTCGTGGCCCAGTTCGATGGCTATGAGCCGCTGCCGGGCCACCATGTGAATGGCAAGCTGACGCTGGGCGAGAACATCGCGGATCTCTCGGGCCTGCAGATTTCCTACAAGGCCTATCTGCGCTCGCTGGGTGGTAAGGCGCCGGAGACCATCAACGGCATGACGGCCGGTCAGCGCTTCTTCGTGGGCTGGGCCGAGGCGTGGCGTTCCAAGGAGCGTGACGAGAACCTATTGAAGGACATCACCTCCAACCCGCACGCACCCGATTGGATTCGCGCCAACGGGGCCGCCATCAACAGCGATGCTTTCCAGGCGGCGTTCGATCTCAAGCCGGGCGACAAGATGTATAAGCCGGAAGCGGATCGCGTACGCATCTGGTAAGACGTTAAGGTCGCATGAAGTACAAAAGCCGCCCGAGGGCGGCTTTTGTACGGTCTAAACAGGCAATACGCAGATTAGAGCGAGCGCAGCTGGTCCACGTGCGCCTTGTACCAGCTCACGCTGTCCCAGAAGGGCGTCCAGCCGATGATGTCGAAGTGGTCGAAGCCGGCCATCAGGCCCTTGTAGTTCCAGCTGCCCGGGATGGGCGTACCGCCATGGCTGATGTCGTTGATGGCGACGGGCCGGGCGTAGATGTTGCCGTTGGCGTCCATGGCCCAGGTCGGCGCCTTCTGCGCGATGGTGTTGACCACCGCGTCGCTCGGGTACCAGCTTGATGGGTCGACGGGCGGGAAGGGGCGGCCATCCGGCGCATAGTTGCCCATGAAGCCGGGGCCGGCGAACAGGGCGATCAGCGGGTTCGCGTCCAGGCGCGGGTAGGACCAGCCCGTGATCCAACCCGTGTAGCTGGCATTGGTGACCACGGAGAAGTAATACACGCCGCTCTGGTCCTGCACCCAGTCGTTCTCGGCCATGGCGCCAGCCGGGCTCAGGTCGTAGGGTGACAGGTCGTTCGTGTTGTGCCACAGCGGCGAGGCCATCACACGGCTCTCGTAGCTATTGAAGCTCTCGCCGGGCTGCTGCGGGGCGATTTTCCACTGGTCGAACTTGAAGTCGTAGATCTTTGCTGTGGACGTGCCGGTGAGGCCGGCCAGGCCGACGATGCCACCCACCAACTGCTGTGCGGGCGGTACCCAGTCGGTGATGGCATAGGACAGCGTGGTGCCGTCGTTGGGCGTAGCGATGGTCGTCACGCTCTTCACCCAGGAGGCGCCCACCGCATAAGGGAACAGGCCGGGGTTGGCCGGTGCGCCGTTGGCCGCCAGCATCTGCGCCAGCATGCGCGAGGTTTGCCCGCCCATACTGTGGGACACCAAGTGTACGGGGTGGTTGCCGTCCCAGGCCGGGTAGAGGCCCGGGTAGCAGGTGTGGCCGTTGTGGTAGTAGTTCTCCGGTACCTCAAGGTGGCCGTACTGCGCCGAGTGGGCGGCGCCGTAGTCCACGCAGCCACCCTTGATCTGGTAGAACAGCTCGACAGCACGGTCCCAGTTGGAGCTGAACGGACCGACCGTGGCGGCTTTCACCACCTGGTCGGGGTAGCGCGTCTGCAACTGGCCGGCGATGTCGGTGAAGCCACCCCAGTAGTTGTAGCCGAACATTTCACCCGGCCCGAAGCCAGCGAAACCATGCACCAGGATGACGGGGTAGTTGTTCGATGCCTGGGCCGCGCCGCAGAACAGTAGGAAGCCGAGGAATGTGCGCCCGATGAATCGTTTGAATGTACTGATTTTCATTGTTGTCTCTTAGCTGAATAGGGCAGCTAGCAGGCGGGTTACGCCGAGTAGAAGCCGCCCTATGTGTTCAGGAATGGCCAGGGGGCAGTTCGCCCGGCTGGCACCTTGTTTTCTGAAACGCCTGAAGCAGACACGATGAAGCTGGCACCCCGATAGGAGCACCTTTTGCCACGCAATACGCACCCGACGCGTTCGGGTGTGAAATGGGGTAAGACGCAGCGATTTGCGTCTTTGCGCAGCGGGAGGGCGATGTTGGGCAGCTGATTATTCTTGTGGCTGCTTATTCGCTCTTTTGTGAGTCAATGACGCGTGCGCTCGGGGCTTCGCCTCCGGTCTGGCGGGTAGCCAAGCCTGGCTGTTCATCGTGTTGGCGATGAATCCGCGAGGCGAAGCGGAACGACAGCGCGGTGAATGGATACTAGATCAAGCGGTTGATTGGTTGCGGCATTCGCAATGGAAAACATGCCAAATGCATGAAAATGTGCGTTTTCTGCAACCGTGGAGAAGAGGTGTTACCGAAGACGTTCCCGTACCGTTTCCTGATGCAGCTTGTGATGGCTTGGCGCGACCAGTTCGGCAGGCTTGAGCTTGCTGCCGATACGCAGCTGCTGGCGCCGCAAGTCGATAAGGGCGACCTGGAGATCGGGCAGGACTCGACCACGTAGCCTTGTTTGCGATGAATCTGCTTCTCGCCCCAGACGAAGTAGAAGAACGCCATGCTCGGCGACCCCTGCGATACCCTGATCGCAGTATGGACGCGTGGAGATGCCATCGCACGGTAGCGTTGGTAACATCGCGCATACGATAGCGGGGAAACCGGTGGAAAGAGGCGAGTTCGACTACGTCATCGTCGGCGGCGGCACGGCCGGCAGCCTGCTGGCGAACCGGCTCAGCGCCGACCCCGCGCATCGCGTGCTTCTGCTGGAAGCGGGCGGTCGCGACGATTACCACTGGATTCATATCCCTGTCGGTTACTTGTACTGCATCAACAATCCGCGCACGGACTGGTGCTTTCGCACAGAAGCGGTAGCCGGGCTGAACGGCCGTAGCCTGCTCTATCCGCGCGGCAAGACGCTGGGTGGCTGCAGCAGCATCAATGGCATGATCTATATGCGCGGCCAGGCGCGCGACTACGCAAGCTGGGCCGCGGCGGTCGGTGACGAGGCATGGGACTGGTCGAACTGCCTGGCGGACTTCATTGCTCACGAGAGCCACTACCGCCTGGATGGAGCCAACGGCGAGGCGTTCGCTCCTTTTCACGGCAGCAAGGGCGAATGGCGCGTGGAAAAGCAACGCTTGCATTGGGACGTGCTGGACGCCTTTGCCCGGGCCGCGCAACAGGCGGGCATCCCGGCTACGGACGATTTCAACCGCGGCGACAACTTCGGCGTGGCCTATTTCGACGTCAACCAGCGCGACGGCTGGCGTTGGAACGCGACCAAGGCCTTTCTGCGCCCGATCGCTCAGCGGCGCAATCTGCAGGTCGAGACGGGCGCCCAGGTGACACGCTTGCTGCTGGCGCAGGAAGAGGGCGGCCAAATGCGCTGTGTCGGTGTTGAGTATATGCACGGTGGGCGTCGCCATACGGTGCAGGCCAAGCGCGAAGTGGTGCTGAGCGCGGGTGCCGTATCCACGCCGCAGATATTGCAACTGTCCGGCCTGGGCCCTGCTGCGCTGCTACGCGAGCATGGTATTCCCGTCATTGCCGACCGCCCCGGCGTGGGTGCGAATCTGCAGGACCACTTGCAGATCCGTTCCGTCTACAAGGTGCACGGCACGACGACGCTCAATACCCGCGCCAACCGCTTGCTGGGCAAGGCCTCCATGGCGCTGGAGTATCTGTTGCACCGCACCGGGCCCATGAGCATGGCGCCATCCCAGTTGGGTATCTTTGCGCGCAGCGAACCGGGCCTGGCTCACCCGAATATCGAATACCACGTGCAGCCGCTCAGCCTCGACGCTTTCGGCCAGCCCCTGCATGCCTTCGACGCCATGACGGCCAGCGTGTGCAACTTGAACCCTGCCAGCCGAGGCACCGTGCGTATCCGCAGCGCACGCTTCGACGATGCGCCGGCCATTGACCCCAACTATCTGAGTACGGAGGCGGACCGCAAGGTGGCGGCCGATGCCCTGCGCGTGACGCGCGACATTGCGCGGCAGCCGGCGATGGCGCCCTTCCAGCCGGAGGAGTGGAAGCCGGGCCTGCAATACCAGAGCGACGAGGACTTGGCGCGTCTGGCCGGCGACATCGGCACGACTATCTTCCACCCGGTCGGTACGGCCAGGATGGGCCGCACGGAAGACCCCGAAGCGGTGGTCGACAGCCGCCTGCGCGTAATCGGCGTCGCCGGCTTGCGCGTGGTGGATGCGAGCGTGATGCCGACCATCACCAGCGGCAACACGGCCAGCCCGACTTTGATGATCGCGGAAAAGGCCGCGCGCTTTATCCTGGCCGATGGGTGAGCCGACGGTGAGAGGAAGGTGCAAGAAAATGGTCATACATCCTTAATCTGAGCAGACGAAACTTAGCTTGTAGCTCGGCGGCTACGGCCGCCGGGTTGGGATGAGTCGAACTTGAGCGAGGAAATCGATGAGCAAGGCCAAGACCCCGATTCACCGTGGTACCAATAGCGAACCGGATTCACTGGTGTCGCTCAGCAGTCTGATGAAAGAACCTCCCTCTACGCGCGAGCAGCACCTGCAGCGCATGGCCAAACGCGGTGACGTACGGCGCCAGCTCGAAGACCTGATGCTGGCCCGCGAGAACCGCGACCTCTGGTAGACCATTCCCGCTAGTCTGCTTACCGACGCTGCGCACCCCTGGCTGGCGCGCAGCGTTGGCCTTCATGCCACAAGGACGGGCGTGGGCAATGCCCCGTGTCGCTTGTGCGGCCGCCGTCGACTACCATTCTTTACAGGTAGGGGGATGCCTGACCGGGCGCCGCTGCCTGCGAGCATGGACAAAGGTGGGCTTGCGTGGCGCTATTGCAGCACTTTATCGAGAACCTCAAGCAGAGCCGCCGCCCGCTGCTCGGCGCGGTCACGCTCGTGATTGTCGCCGGCCTCTTGATCCCGTCGTCCATCGGCGGTGCCGTCTTGCTCAATAGCCAGTACGAAGAAATGATCAGGCGCCTGCATGCGGACCACGAACGGCTGACCAAGACCTTGGCGCTCAGCATGGAGGCGCCGCTGTGGGATCTCGACAAGCAAAGCGGGCGGATGTTGATCGGTGCCGTCATGACAGACACGCGTGTTGTGCGTGTCGTTGTGCGCGATACCACCGGTGCGTTCAGCGTGGAGGAAACGGTGCCGGAACGTCGTATCGGCAAGCAGTTTATCGTCGATCAGCCCATCGTTTACCAACCCAATGCGCACCACGGCGTGATCGGGGATGTACTCGTCGAAATGGACAGCGGCGTAGCCGACGCCAGCGTGCAGCGCGCGCGCAACACCTATCTGGCCGTACTGGCGGGCGAACTGCTGGCCAGCGTCGGGCTGATCTTGTGGCTGCTCAATACCAGCCTGCTCGTACCGCTGCGCAAGTTGCGCGCGGAGGCGCAGGAGCTAGCCAAGGGCAAGTTGGCCCAACCCTTTGTGTGGCGTCGTGCGGATGAGTTGGGTGACCTGGGCAACAGCCTCGAGTCGACCCGGCGCGAGCTCAATGTGCTGTTTGGGCAGGTTGAGGACAAGAATCGGCAGCTGGAAGCGCAGAACCGCGAGCTGGAAGAGCGCGTCGAGGAGCGCACGATCGAAGTGCTGCAGGAGCGCGACAGCCTGCGCGTGGCCCACCGCAACATCTCGCTTTTGGGCGACATCGGGCGTGAAATCACGTCTACGCTCAATCGCGAAGAAATCATGCACAAGGTGTACGACCACGCCAGCCACCTGATGGTGGTGGACGTGTTCGGCATCGGCCTGTACCGGCCAGAGCAGAACGTTGTCGACGTTCCCTACTTGTTTGAGCATGAGCACCGGCGCACGCCCTACCAGCGCGATATGGCCGATGAGCACCTGTTGGGATGGTGCATTACCCACCGCTCGGCCATCATGTTGAACGACTTTGACAGGGAGATCGGAACCTATCTCAGTCATTACGACCCCGAGCAGGAACGACGCATCACGCAACTGGATGATGGCTCGCCGCCCACCCTGCCGGAATCGGCCCTGTATGCGCCGATGATCGTGAAGGACCGGGTGCTGGGCGTGGTCGGCGTCCATGCATTCAAGAAGCACGCCTTCGAGCAAATGCACCTGGACATCCTCGCCACGCTGGCCGCCTATGCCGCCGTAGCGCTCGACAATGCCGACGCCTACCGCCAACTACAGGAGGCGCAGACGCAGTTGCTGATGCAGGAGAAGATGGCTGCCCTGGGCCAGCTTGTGGCCGGCGTGGCGCATGAGATCAACACGCCAATCGGCGCGGTGAAATCGAGCGGCAAGAACATCATGGATGCGCTCGACCATGCGATGGCCAATCTGCCGCGCGTGATGCACCTGCTTAACGACACGGAACAGGCGCTGTTTATCGAATTGCTCGATCTGGGTCGCAAGCCGGCTGCCATGACCAATAGCCGTGAGGAGCGGGCCATTTCGCGCGAGTTGGCCCGGCAGCTGGAGGAAGCGGGCGTCGAAGATGCACGCCAGCGCGCTGGCATCCTCGTGCAACTGCGCGCGCAGGATGCCTGGCAGCGCTTCCTGCCGCTGCTGCACCATGCGTCTGCCCTGACCATCCTGGACGCGGCCTACAGCGTGGCGACGGTGGCCATGAACGCTGCCAACATCAATGTTGCCGTCGAACGGGTGGCGAAGATCATCTATGCACTCAAATCCTTCTCTCGTTTCGACCGCACGGGCGAGCGCGTAGAGAGCGATCTGCGCGAGGGTGTGGAAACAGTGCTGACGATTTACCAGAACAAGATAAAACAAGGCACAGAGCTGGTGCGCGACTACCAGGCCATCCGTCCTTTGTGGTGCTTCCCGGACGAGTTGAATCAGGTGTGGACAAACCTGATCTACAATGCATTACAGGCGATGAATTACAAAGGCAAGTTGACGATAGGCATCGCCGAAGAAGACGGGTGTGCGGTGGTCAGCGTGTCCGATACGGGTTGCGGCATTTCCGAGGACGTGCGCCAGCGCATTTTTGAGCCCTTCTTCACCACCAAGCCGGCCGGCGAAGGGAGTGGGCTTGGGCTCGACATCGTCAAAAAAATCATAGAAAAGCATCAGGGTCGGATTGAAGTAAGGAGCGAAGTGGGCGTCGGGTCCACTTTTCGTGTCTGTCTGCCTTATGGTGCGGGGGAGTGATGGAACGAGGCATCCTGCTATGCGTGGATGACGAGCCTATCGTGCTTTGCGCGTTGCGCGACCAGTTGCGCAAGGCCTATGCCGACCGCCACGTGGTCGAAGTGGCCGAAAGCGCTGAGGAGGGGTTGGAAATCCTCGACGAGTTGGTCGACGAGGGCTTGGTGCCGCTCGTCGTAATCTCTGACTTCCTGATGCCCGGCATGAAGGGTGACGCCTTTCTGATCGAAGCCAGCCGGCGCTTCCCCTGCGTCATTACCGTCATGCTGTCGGGCCAAGTGGACAAATCCACCATCGCGCGTACGCGTGACGAGGGCAATCTGTACCGATTCATCGAAAAACCTTGGGATGCAGAGGAGCTGCTGGAGAGTATCGATACCGGCCTGACGCTTTTCGAGCATCGATATCGTGCTTCGAATGGCACTTGAATAGTCCAGGGAACCTCTGATTAAGTACCCGGGTCGCGCTGGGCCGAGTCTTGGGGCAGGACTAGGCACAACGAGCGCGGCTTAGGTCCGGGTTGCACGGTCCCGGGAACGGGTTAAGTAAGTGAGTTGTAGGTCCACGTTGCACGGTCGTGGGAACGAC
>JAFAKZ010000416.1 GCA_019234745.1 Burkholderiales bacterium | reverse complement strand
AGGCCAGCCAGCTCGGTGAGCAGTTCGAACTGCTTGGCCTGCGGTGCGGTACGGAACCAGCGCGCCAGCCAGAAGCCCTTGAGCGTCACATCGCGGAACACCAGTTCGCGCGGCGAGACGCTGCATGGTTCGCCGCTCAGCGCACCGTAGTTCACGATGGTGGCGCCTTCCGCAAGGCTTGCTGCCAGACGCAGCGTCGCCTTGCCGCCCACGGCGTCGATACCCAGCTTGATGGCAGCACCACCCGTGGCCGCCTTTACGCGTTCCGCCAGGTCGTCGCCATCTACCAATACCACATCGCCACCTTGTGCCTGCACGCCAGCCACGGCCGAATCACGGCGCACTACGTTCACCGTCTTCAGGCCGCGCAGCTTGGCGAGCTGCACCACGTAGCTGCCTACGCCTGAGTTGGCACTGTTCTGCATCACCCAGTCGCCCGGCTGCAGCTCGGCGAAGTCGCTCAGTAAGAGCGAAGCGGTCGGCGGGTTGACCGTGAGCATGGCCAGCTGCTTCGGGTCGGCCTGGTCGGGCAGCGGGATAAGGCGGGAGGCCGGTACGACAACGTGGGTGGCCCAGGTGCCTGCGCCGGCCGGCAGCAGTACCGTCTGACCCACGGCCGGGCCTTGCGTATCGGGGCCCAGTTCCACCACACGGCCGACGCCTTCGCTACCGGCTGCAGCGGGCAGAGGGGGCAATTGGCCGTACTGGCCGGTGATCATCAACACGTCGCTGGGGTTGATAGGTGCCGCCAGTATGGCCACCAGCGCCTGGCCTTGGGCCAGCGTGGGGCGCTCGAACGGCACGGCCTCGATCATGGCCTGCGGCACCGGGCCGCGTTCGGAGTATTGGGCTTTCAACATCGTGGTCATATCGGTTTCCTTTAGTAAGTGTGCAAAGTTCGCTTACGAGCGTCAGCAAGGCTCCCTCGTTGCGTGGTTGCTGGCGCTTCAGCGCCTTACAACCACGGCATGCCCTTTACGGGTACGGTGGCGAGGGCGGGTGGAGTGGGCTCAATCAGCTAAAGGCTGGTTGATCTTGCACTACCCGTTAGCTCTCGGGTTCCCCGGGCGGAGCGCTGACGTCTTGATCTACTACCGTCGCCGAGTTTCGTCATGCCGGTTCCGGCGTGGGTTCGTGATGCACGCATCCTAGGGCAAAGCCACTCGCGATAGAATCCATTGCATTCGCCAAATTCTTTTGTCTAAATGACAATAATAAAACGGGAGCCAGACTGACTCATGGACAAACTGCGCGCCATGCAATACCTACTCAAGGTAGCCGATACGCTGAGCTTTTCGCGCGCCGCCAAGACATTCGGTGTACCGGCTTCGTCCATCTCGCGCCGCATTGCCGACCTGGAGGCGGAGCTGGGCGTGGAGCTGCTGCATCGCACGACGCGCACGGTGCGGCTTACGGAAGTCGGCGCACAGTATTTGGAACAGGTACGCGCTGGCCTGGCGCAGTTGGACGATGCGGAAGAAATGGTTGGCCAGCGCAGCAGTACGCCCGGCGGCACCCTGCGCATCAGCACCATGCCCAGCTACGGCCAGCTGCTGCTGATGCCTGCGCTGCAGGACTTCTGCGATCTGTATCCTGATATCGTGCTTGACGTGCACCTGAGCGACGCCGTCGTCGAACTGGGGCGCGACCAGGTTGATATCGCCATCCGTGGTGGTCGACAGCCGCAAGACCGCGTGGTGGCGCGCAAGCTCGATCCCAATCGCTTCATCCTCGCCGCCTCGCCGACCTACCTCGCGCGCATGGGTACGCCACGTACGGTGGAGGATCTGCAAGGGCATCATGCGCTGCTGTACCGCGGCCCGAATGCCGTGATCAAGTGGCAAAGCCAGGATGAGGATGGTTGGCACGAGATACCGGTCACCCCAGCCTTTATCAGCAATGACGGCGCCAGCCTGCTCGCGATGGCGCGCAAGCACCGCGGCCTGGTGCTGCTGTCGGAGTGGGGCCTGAAGGATGCATTGCGTAGCGGTGAGCTGGTGGCGCTGACGCTAGACCGGCCCGTATCGGTCGGCCGTGGCGGCGAGGCGGGCATCTACCTGCTGTATTTGCAGACGCGCTACCAGATACCCAAGGTGCGGGTCGCGGTGGAGTTCTTGGTGGGGCGATTGAGTGGCGCCGATGCAGGCCCCTAAAGCGGTGGACAAAAAAGAAGCACCGACGAATCGGTGCTGAATTTGGAGTGGGACGTGAAGGGCATGTCTTGCCGGCGCGCGGCAAGGCGGGGAAATCAGAGTTTGGCGAGAGACACCTCCGTCGATTTAACAAAAGCGATGACGGGCGAGCCAGGCACCAATTCCAGCTCCTTGACGGAGCGCGTGGTGATCACGGACGTCACGATGCCGGACGGTGTGATGACGTCGACTTCCGACAATACCGGCCCTTCGATAATCTCCTTGATGGTGCCCTTGAACTGGTTGCGTACATTGATAGCCTTGATGCTCATGATGCGCTCCTTGCTTGAGTGATTGCGTGCGTCACGGCTTGCATCATGGCGGCTGCGTAAAATAACCACAAAGAATAAAAAATGTATTTATTATAGAAAATGGAAATATAAAATGCGTCGCCGAGCCGGGGGGAATGGTCCAAGCCCGCGCGAAGAGCGTACGCGGCTTTCCGACTCTTGAACCATTACTTGGCCAATGCCGGTGGCACCAGCTCACTGAGCCGAGACAGAAAAAGCCTGAGAATCGGTGAGGTATTGGACCGGCTGTAACCAACGACCAGATCGATGGTCGGTACATCTCCGGCCAGAGGTCGACTGACGACGGACCAAGGCAGCAGGTTCTCTACGTAGTCGGGAATCATCGCCAGTCCGCGCGTCGAAGCTACCAAGGACATCACCATCGCCGGGTTGTCCACGCCCTGGGTGGGCGTCAATTCAACACCTTCTCGCTCCAGATAGGCATCCACGACTGCGCGCAGCACTTTGGCCTTGTTGGCCATGCCCACGAAAGGCTGGCCTACCAACTGCTGCGGCCGAATGGTGTCTTGCGAGGCAAGCGCATGGTCGCTTGGCATCAGCACGACCAAGGGTTCCTTCCCGACCGTCGTGTAATCCAGATCGAACCCAGGTTCCGCACGCAAGAAGGCCAGATCCAGCCGACCTCGTGCCAACGCATCGGCAAGGTCTGGCGAATAGTCGCTGGAGACCGTGACGTCGATATTCGGTAACTCGTCGCGCAGCAAGTGCATGGCTCTGGGCAACCACGTCATCTCTTGCCCAGTCAGAAAGCCCAGCGCAAAGCGCTGCTTGCTCGGCTGCGCCGCTCGGCGCGCAGCCTCGATCGCCGCATCAACTTGACTCAGCGCAAGCCGCGCATGGTCGATGAAAGCCTTGCCTGCGGCCGTCAGCTCGACACCTCGCGCACTGCGGCGGAGCAATTCCGCGCCCACCTGATCCTCCAGGTCGCGAATCTGGCGACTGAGCGAAGGCTGGGATGTATGCAAGCGCTGCTCAGCAGCCACCGTCAAGCTACCTGTTTCCGCCACGGCGATGAAATAACGCAGGTGTCTCAGTTCCATGCTCATTCCCATGCTTTTCAGGCATCCCCACCAGCTTACAAAGTCTTTTTATTCCAAGGCGGAAATCCCTACATTCTCTTCCATGGAAGCGAGTTAAGCAGCTCCCAGACAACAGCAGCAGCCCGTCGTCCCATGTGCAAGTAGTCATACCTCAAGGAGCCTATCATGAATCACCCCGTCATTCTCATCACCGGCGCGCTGACCGGCATCGGCCGCGCCACCGCGCTGGCATTCGCCGACAAAGGCGCCCGTCTCGTCATATCCGGCCGTCGGCCAGCCGAAGGCAAGGCCCTGGAGTCCGAGCTCCGGCAACAGGGGGCCGATGCGCACTTTATCCCGGCCGACGTGCGGCATGACGATGAGGTTCGCCAACTGGTGGATCAGACTGTCGCCCGCTTTGGGCGCCTCGATGTCGCCGTCAACAACGCCGGCACCGAAGGTCAACCCGGCCTGATCGTCAACCAAACCGCCGAAAGCTATGCCGCTACGTTCGACACCAACGTGTTGGGCACGTTGCTGAGCATGAAGCATGAGCTACGTGTAATGACCGCTCAGGGGGGCGGCAGCATCATCAATATCTCCTCGACCTACGGCCACGAAGGCGCGGCCTATGCGTCGGTCTACGCCGGCAGCAAGCACGCGGTCGAAGGCATGACCAAGTCGGCTGCGTTGGAAGTAGCGGCCTCGGGTGTGCGGGTCAACGCCGTAGCCCCTGGCCCAACCGACACCGGCATGCTGGATCGCTTTACCGGCACGCCGGAGAACAAGGCTGCCCTGGTCTCGGGTGTGCCATTGGGCCGTATCGGCAAGCCGGCCGAGATCGCGGCGGCCGTGCACTTCCTCGCATCCGACGCTGCAGCCTTCATGACCGGACAGATCGTCACGGTCGACGGCGGCAAGACCGCCGGCTGAACTAGGCCGCGCCCATTCGGCGCGGCCAATCTCTCCGTCTACACAATGCCCCGATTTGCACCGGGGCCGGGCAGCGCTTTGCCATCAACAGGCTACATGCCCAACCACCTCAGGAACGCCACCATGAACATGTTCACCCATCACACTGCCCCGACCCAGTACGTCGAGGCCAACGGTATCCGCTTCGCCTATCGCCGCTTCGGCAAGGCCGGTGGCGTACCGATCATCTTCAACCAGCACTACACCGGAACCATGGACTACTGGGATCCGGCCGTCACCGACGGCCTGGCCCAGACGCGCGAAGTGATCCTGTTCAACAACGCAGGCGTGTCCAGCTCGTCCGGCGAGACGCCAGCCAGCTTTTCGGAAATGGGTGCGAATGCACTCGCCTTCATCCGAGCACTCGGTCTGCAGCAGGTTGATGTCCTGGGCATCTCGATCGGCGGCTTCGTCGCGCAGGAGATTGCACTTCAGGGTGGCGAACTCGTTCGCAAGATCATCCTCGTCGGCACTGGTCATCGCGGCAACGACATGAGCACCAGCCGTTCGGCGGAGATCTTCGCTGGCAGCTACGACCCGCCCGAGCACCTGTGGCTTGCCGTGCATTTCGCGCCGTCGGCGGCCAGTCAGAAGGCCGGCCTTGCCTTCCTCGAACGCAAGTGGCGCCGCCAGGATCGTGATCCGGAAGTGAGTCCGCAGACCGTCGCCGCCCAGGGCGAGGCGATCGGCAAATGGATCGCGCCTGGCGAACAGGCGCTCGCCTATCTGAAGTCGATCAAGCAGCCCACGCTGATTGTTCAGGGCAGCAACGACGTGATCATCCCGACCGCGCACTCCTTCACGCTTCAGCAGCACCTGCCCAACGCGCAGCTGGTGATTTATCCCGATGCCAACCACGGCTCGATCTTTCAGTACCCGGAGCGCTTCGTTGCGCACGCCCAGCAGTTCCTGGACGAAGGCCTGGCCAGCGCCTGAGCGAGTCCTCAATGTCTTTGGAGATGACCCTTATGAACTCACTCACAGGTAAGACTGCGCTCGTTACCGGTGCCTCGCGCGGCATTGGCCGGGCTACCGCCCTGGCGTTGGCTGCGGCAGGAGCGCAAGTCCTGGTCCATTACGGTAGCAGCGAGAAGGAAGCGGCTGAAGTGGTCGACGAGATTCGTCGCGCTGGCGGCAAGGCCGAGAAGATCGCTGCCGATCTGCGCACGCAGGATGGCCCGCACCAGCTCGCCGAGCGCGTGCGCACCATCATCGGCGGACGCCTCGATGTGCTGGTGGCCAACGCCGGCATCGCCAGGGTAGCGTCGATCGAGGAGACGACGGTCGAGGACTTTGACGCGCTCTTCGCCGTCAACGTGCGTGCCCCATTCTTCCTGGTGCAGCAACTGCTGCCTGCGCTGTGCAAGGGCAGCAGCATCGTCCTGCTGTCATCGCTGGCGGCTCACGCTTCGGTCGGCACGCTTTCCGCGTACTCGGCCACCAAGGGCGCGATCGACACGTTGGCAAAGCACTGGGCCGCTGCACTTGGCCCGCGCGGTATCCGCGTCAACGCGGTCGCGCCCGGCGTGGTCGACACCGAGATGTCCAGCTTCACCAAGACGGATGCCGGTCGTGACGCGACCTTGGGTATGCAGGCCTTGCAACGCCTGGCTCAGCCCGAAGACATCGCCAACGCCATCGCATTCCTCTCGTCCGACCAAGCACGCTGGATCACTGGCGACACGCTGCGCGTAGACGGTGGTTCCAAGCTCTGAATCAAACACGCATTTCTCAAACTTTGAAAGGTATTCACAATGAAGCTCTATCACTCCACCTCATCGCCTAACTCGCGTCGTGTGCGCATCCTGCTTGCCGAAAAGGGTCTGGCGCTCTCCCTGATCCCGGTCGATCTGGGCAAAGGCGAACAGCATGGCGACGCCTATCGCGCGATCAACCCGCGCCGCGTCGTGCCCACCCTGGTTCTCGACGACGGCACTGCGATTGGCGAGGTCCCGGTTATTAGCCGCTATATCGACGACGTCTACCCGTCGCCATCACTCTTTGGCACAACGCCGAAGGAACAGGCCCTGGTTTCAATGTGGGATCGCCGCATCGAGCAGGAGGGCTTCGCTTCTGTGATGGAAGCGATCCGCAACAAGGCCGCTGGCCTGATAGGACGAGCCATTGCGGGTCCCCACGACTATGAGCAGATCCCGGCCTTGATCGAGCGCGGCGCACAACGGGTGAAGAACCTGTTCTGGGATCTCAACGCCCACTTGACTCAGTCCACCTACGTGGCCGGCGACGACTTCTCGGTCGCAGATATCACGCTGCTCGTGACGGTCGACTTTGCGGCCAAGGCGATCGATCTGCCGATCCCAGAGGAGTTGGGAGCATTGCGTCGCTGGTACGACGCAGTTTCGGGCCGACCGAGCGCAGCGGCTTGATCGGAGTCCAGGAGGCGCTGCAGATGCTCTACCGCAGGATCGAATGAATGGGGAAAATCTGCAGCACAGCCTTGACCGGGCTGGTTGTCAGTCTACCGCTACTGCTGCTCTGGCTGAGTTTGGGGGGGCGTTGGACTTGGCCCCCCAATACTGACTAGTACAGCTTTTCCTTTCTGAAATCACCGGCGTACCGAATGTCTTGAGCGCGAAGGCGGCGTCCGTATCCTCAGGCTGCTTGGACTGTATCTGCTCACATAGTTTTGTGTAACAGGCTGTGTAGCAACCACGGCTTCCAGACGTAGAAAAGGCCTCGATCTCGTGAGAAATCAAGGCCTTCTGCTATTTATGGGGTGGATGATGGGACTCGAACCCACGACAACAGGAATCACAATCCTGGACTCTACCAACTGAGCTACATCCACCGCCGGAAACTGGTCGTTTCGCGTGGCACGACAGGGTCGGCGCAACGGAAAGAGGCGTGATTCTATCCACACTTTGCCGTTTGCGCAAGTTTGGCGAGCCTATGTCGGTTGGCTTATCGCTCGCCAATCTGGAAGACGGCCGACTCGAAAGGGGCGAGTGGGATGGTCTTCGTGATGTCGTCAGCGGGCCCGCTGGCCGGATAGATGTGTTTGAGCCTGGCGTGTTGCAGCGCGGCCGGTGGCGTCCAGCTGTGTTCGGCTGCGCTGTAGTTGATGACAACCAGCAGCTTTTCGGCGCCAGCTTCGCGTGTAAACGCAAGGATTGGAGCGTCTTTGTCGCTCAATACCTTGAGCGTGCCGACTGAGAGGGCAGGGTGGGTAGTGCGCAGATGGATAAGGGTGCGATAGGTATTGAGCAGGGAATCGGGCTTGGCCTTCTCGCGTGCTACGTTGTGGTTTGCCCGGTTGCCCGCGTAGGGGCGGAAGGGCTGGTCGGCCGTGGTGAAGCCGGTGGAGGCGTCCCAGCTCATGGGGCCGCGTTGGCGTTGGTCGTCGTATTTGACGGGGTCGGAGCCGCCCTGGCCGATTTCCTCGCCGTAGTAGAGAAAGGGGATGCCGGGGAGCGTCAGCAGGGTGGTAATAGCCTGCTTGTAGCGCGGCTCGTCGCCATCGAAGGCGGCGTAGAGGCGAATGCCTGCGAAGCTGTCGTGGTTGGCGAGGAAGGTGCCCATATTGGCGACCGGATAGTGCGCCAAGTATTCCAGCATACCGGGTAGGGCACGACCCTGGTTGGCGCTGGCGACGATCTGCTTCTGCAGGCCGAAGGCGAAGGCGCTGCCGGCGGATTCCGGCGCGGTGAATTCAGCCGGCGCCGAGGGTGCTTCGACCACCATATAGCGGTTGTCGTAGCGGTCCAGCAATTGGCGGAACTGGTGCAGCACCTGGTGGTTCTCCGGCTGGTTTTCCCATTCCAGCCTGCTGTTTTCCACCAGCACGCCGGCCGCGTCGATGCGGAAACCGTCCACGCCGCGGTTGAGCCAGAACTTCAGGTTGTCCAGGTGGAAGTCCAGCACCTTGGGGTTGCGGAAGTTGAAGTCCGGCATGCCGCCGTTGAATACGCCGTAATAGTAGCCATGCTGGCCCGCATGCCATGGGTCGCCGTGGAAGCCCTGCCAGCCAGCCGGCTTGTCCGCTTCCCATACATAGAAGTCGCGATAGGGCGAGGCCGGATCGGCGTCTGAAGCCTTGAACAGTGGGTGCTGGGCCGAGCTGTGATTGGGCACGTAGTCCAGGATCACGCCCATGCCGTGCGCGTGCGCAGCGGCCAGGAAGGCATCGAAGTCGGCCAGCGTGCCGTAGTCGGGCTCGATGTCGCGGTAGTTGGTAATGGCATAGCCGTGGTCATGGTCGGCGCTGGGGAAGATGGGCATGAGCCACAGGCCCGTGATGCCGAGCGACTGCAGGTAGTCCAGCCGCTGCGTCAGCCCCTTCAGGTCGCCCTTGCCGTCGCCGTTGCTGTCCTGGTAACCCCGCACATAGATTTCCATGAACACCCCCTTGCGGTACCAGTCGGGCTTGAGCGCGCTGGCGTGCACTTCCTGCGCGACGGGGGCGACATCGGGACTGCTGTCGGCCTGGGCTACAAGGCTGAGCAGGGCGGCGCCGAGGGCGCCGGCGACGCGTTTCAGTTCATTGGAGCGGGTCATCGGGTGTGGGCCTGGAAGTTGGCGGAATCGGTAAGGTCGGGGTAGTGCGACAGGTGTTCGATCAATCGGGCCAGCCCGCGCGTGGGCGCCTTCTGCCGATGCGTGATCAAGTGGAAGCGCCGGCTCAGGCGCGGCAGTGCCGTATTCAGTACGACGAGGTCACCGCTATCCACCATATCGGCTACCACGCAGCGTGACAGGCAGGTGATGCCCAGCCCCTCTGCCGCTGCGCGCTTGATAGCTTCCGAGTTGCCGAACTCGATACCCGAACGCAGCCGGTGCAGGTGTGGGATCAGCGCCTGGTTGATGATCTCGCGCGTGCCGGAACCCGCCTCGCGCAGCAGCCACACAGCGTCCTGCAATTCGTCGAGCTGTACCGGGCCGCTGCCAAGCGCCGGACGCAGCGGGTCGTCCGGTGCGCAGACGACCACCAGCTCATCGTCCAGCCACGACAACACGGTCAATTCCGGCTCGTGGCAGGGGCCTTCGATCAAGCCAATGTCGAGCTGGAAGTTGGCGACCAGATTGGTGATGGCCAGCGTATTGGCGATGGTGACGGACGCCTGCCAGCCGGCCTGCGCCGTGGTGGGCAGCGAGTCGCGGAATTCCGCCAGCACGCGTGGCAGCAGGTAGTTGCCGATGGTGGT
>JAFAKZ010000276.1 GCA_019234745.1 Burkholderiales bacterium | reverse complement strand
ATCAGCAAGCACAACCAACCCAACGCAAGGAGCCGAACCATGTCTGTCAATGTTCTCTACACCGCCCACGCCACCGCTGTCGGCGGCCGCGAAGGTCATATCGAATCCAGCGACGGCAACCTGAAGGCCGCACTGGCCCTGCCGCGTGAAATGGGCGGCCCCGGCGGTAATGCCACCAACCCCGAGCAGCTGTTCGCTGCCGGCTACGCCGCCTGCTTCGAATCCGCCATCCGCTTTGTGGCCCGTCAGCGTGGCGTGGCCATTACGAAGTCGTCCGTGACGGCCGATGTCGGCGTCGGCCCCCGTGCGGCCGGCGGCTTCGGCCTGACGGTGGCGCTGCGGGTGAATCTGCCCGAGGTGGACCCGGCCCTGGCGCAGGAATTGGCCGAGACGGCGCACCGCGATATCTGCCCCTACTCGCACGCCACGCGCGGCAACGTGGATGTGAGCGTTACGCTGGCTTGATTGCCATCGTAAAATCGGGGCGCGGCACCGTGCCGCGCCCTTTTTCCATTATCGGCCCTACCATGGACGAACAAGACTGGCTCAAGCTGGACGCCCAGCTGTGCTTTCGCCTCTACGCCGCCTCGCGTGTGGTCACACGCTGCTACCAGCCCCTATTGGCCGATTTGGCGCTGACCTATCCGCAGTACCTGGTGATGTTGGTGCTATGGGAACAGCATCAGGCGCAGGAAGCTGCCCCCACGGTGAAGGCCCTGGGTGCCAGGCTCATGCTCGATTCCGGTACCCTTACGCCGCTCTTGAAGCGTTTGGAACAGAGCGGCCTGATCCAACGCGAGCGGCGGGCACAGGACGAGCGCGAAGTCAGCATCGTACTGACCGGCGCCGGTGTGGCGCTGCGCGAACGGGCTGTAGCCGTACCGCCGGCCTTGGTGAGCAAGTTGGGTCTTTCCCTGGACGAGGTGGTGGCCCTGCGCACCACGCTGGACAAGCTGCTGGCGGAGGCGTCTTGAACGGCCGGCATGCTCTAAGATAGGAGCATGCTTCCCAATCGTCCCATCCGCCTGCTCATTGCTGTTGCCGCAAGCCTTGCCCTGCATGCGTCTGACCTGGGGCATCTGATTGCCTATACGGTGCCCGTTGTACCCTGGACCTTTCCTGACAACCCTGACCGGGGCGTGGCACCGGAATACCTACATTATCTGTTCCAAGAGGCAGGCGTTCCCCTGCGCTTCGATACCATGCCCTATGTGCGTGTCGTGCGAGCGCTGGAGACGGGCGAGAACGTCGCCGCCATGCTGATACCCGACACCGAGCGCGATCGTTTTGCGATACGGCTGTGCGAGGTGACGACCATCCGTTCCGGTGTCGTCTACCGGCGCGAGGATTTCGCCGTGATGGACAAGGCGCACCTAGTGGGCAAATCTGTCGGCCTACCGCACGGCACCCATGCGCTAGACACCTTGGCTGGGGAGTCGGGCGTGAATCTCTACCCGGTCGAGTCGGTGGAACAGGGCGTGAAGATGCTGCTGGCGGGTCGGCTCGATGCGACCTTCCTGTCCAGTCCCGGCAGTCGTAGCGTGATGCAGGCGGCTGGCCTGTCAGAGCGTTCTTTCGCTTGGCAGGAACTGGAATCCTCCCCCGTCGTGATCTATATCTCGCGCAAATCGCCCTTGGCGGCCGATGCGGATGCCATGGCGCGGCTCAAGCACGTGTGCGAGGGCAAGGCGCGCCCTGTGATGGACGCGCTCATGCAGAAATACCGTTGAGGGCATGGGCTATACAGGCCGGTCCCTGCACCATCTGTACGTCCGGCGTGCCATGCCATTGCGCGCAGCGGCGCACGGCGCTCACGATGTCGGTAGCGAGGCGCTTCGATTCCCGCACACCCGGCTCCAGGTAGACGGCCTTCAGCTCGAATACACCTTCCTTGCGGTGCGCTTTGGCGTCCACCCGCCCGACCAGGCGGCCGCGGCTCAGGATGGGCAGGACGAAGTAGCCGTACTTGCGCTTGGGTGCGGGTGTGTAGCACTCGATGCGGTAGTCGAAGTCGAACAACTCCAGCGCCCGCTTGCGGTCCCATACCACGGGGTCGAAGGGGGACAGCAGTGTAGTCGTGCCAGAGGCGAGCTCGTCAGCCTGTGCCAGCAGCGGGGCCAATTCATGGTGCACGAACACGTCGTGCTTCCAGTCTTCCACGCGCACGGGGATCAGCTCGCCCGCGTCGGCCAGCACATGCAGCGCCGCGTCGTATTTACCGCGGCGCAGGCGGTAGTAGTCGGCCGTCCAACCTGCTTTGACCACGCCTAGCGCACGGCAGCTATTGCGCACCATCTCGTCCTGGGCTGCCTCGAAGGTCGGCAGGTCGCGCGTATCGTCCCAGTC
>JAFAKZ010000211.1 GCA_019234745.1 Burkholderiales bacterium | reverse complement strand
CCTGGACCCGGAGGAGCGTAACCGCTTCCTTAACCTCTTGGCCGAGATCGGCGAACAGGTGGTCGTGATCCTGTCCACCCATATCGTGGAGGACGTAACGGACCTGTGTCCGCGCATGGCCATGATCGTGAAGGGCCAGGTATTGCTCTCCGGCGAGCCGCAGCAGGCCATCGACGCCCTGCGCAACCGCGTCTGGCGCAAGCGCGTGAGCAAGTCTGCGCTGAGCCAGTACCAGATGACCATGCAGGTGCTATCGAACAAGCTGGTGGGCGGGCAGCCGGAGATTCATGTGTACTCAGAGCGCCAGCCGGAAGAGGGCTTTATCTCCGTTGAGCCTGACCTGGAGGACGTGTACTTCCTCAAGCTGCGTACGCACGACAATGCGCTGCACGCGGCGCAAGCCAGCCCAAGTGGCCTCTAGCACCGTCATGTGGCTTGAGTTCTTCCGCTTCGATCTGCGCTACCAGCTGCGCCAGCCACTGCTGTGGGTGGCCGGCGTGCTCATGGGAGTCGTTGGCTTCTTCCTGATCTATTCCGACTCCGCCCAGGCGGCCGACACACTGGGCAATATCCATCGCAATGCGCCCTTGGTGTTGGCGCGCAATTTCGGCCTCTTCAGTCTGCTCTCCATGTTTATCGTCACCGTCTTCATTGGCGGTGCAGTCTTGCGTGATACGGAACTGGGTATGGCAGAGCTGATCTTTGCTACGCCCATGCGCAAGCGCGACTACCTGTTCGGTCGCTTTGCAGCTGGCTTGCTCGCCTCGATGGTCATCTTCCTGCTGATCGGTCTTGGCATGGCGTTAGGGTCGATCATGCCGGGTAACGACGTTACACGCGCCGGCCCCTTTGCATGGCAGCCCTACTGGTGGAGTTTTACTGTGCTGGTGCTGCCTAATTTGTTCTTCATGGGCGCCATGCAGGTTTGGCTCGCGGCCACCTCGCGTTCCATGCTCTACGTCTACCTGGGCATCCTGCTGTTCTTCGGTCTGTGGCTGCTCGGCGGCATGCTCGCGCGCAATATTGCCAACGAATGGGCGTTCGTCCTGATCGACCCTTTCGGCATACAGGCTATGGGGCGCATGACGCGCTACTACTCGGTGGCCGAGGCGAACACCACGCTACCGCCCTTTGCCGGCTTCCTATTGTGGAATCGCCTGCTGTGGGCTGGCGTCTCCATCACGTTGCTTGGCTTCGCCTTGCACTTTTTCCGCCCGCAACGTGCCGGCACACGGCGTCGTTGGTTCCAACGCACGCGGCCTGATGTCACGATCACGCGCTTCCATGACGAACCGGTGCCGTTGCGTACTCACTTGCAGTTCAGCTATCTCACCAGCCTCAAACAGTGCTGGCGTATCGCCAGCTTCGACTTGCTAGGCGTGATCAGGAGCCTTCCCTTCCTCGTCATGCTGGCGCTGTCCATTTTGCTTTTTTTGTGGTCCGCCTATCTCGCCAGCCAGGTTTACGGTACACGCAGCTACCCTGTGACCTTCGAGATGCTGCAGGCCTTGGCGATCGATTTCTCGCCCATTCTGGTGCTCACTGTCATCTTCTATGCCGGTGAATTGATCTTCAAGGAGCGCCAGAGCAACCTGTCCGAAGTGACCGATGCAATGCCCATGCCCGATTGGGTGCCGCTAGTGGCCAAGGCCGCGGCGTTGGTCGCCGTCGTAGCGACGTTCATGACCAGCTGCGCGGTGGTTGCCGTCGGCGTACAGCTCTACCGAGGCGGCGTGCCGCTCGAGCCGGGCTTGTACCTGCAGGGCTTGCTGTTCGAAAGCCTGTACTACGTCCTAATGGGCCTGATGGCATTGGCAGTACATGCGATCGCCGGCAACAAATATCTGGGACATCTGATCATCATCGCCATGTGGCTGATGCAGATTGTCCTGTCCGTCACGCGGCTCGAACACAATCTTTATTATTTCGCCAGCCTGCCACCTTTGCCGTATTCCGATTTCAATGGCTGGGACCATTTTCTGACGGCCTTTGCCTGGTTCGGCAGCTACTGGATCCTGTTTTCGGTCCTGGTGTTTACTGTTGCCCAGGCGCTGTCCATCCGCGGCATGGCGGCTGGCTGGCGTAAGCGACTACACCTGGCGCGCTTGCGCCTGCGGGGTGCGCCAGGTCGCACGGCGATGGCATTGCTGCTCGCGCTCGCAATGGTGGGTGGATGGATCTACTACAACACCTGCGTCCTGAATGACTATGCGTCGAGCCAGACCCTGATGGCTAGGCAGGTTCGCTACGAGAAACTGTACCGCCAATACCAGGGCCGGCCGCAACCTCATATCACCGACGTTCGCGTCAACGTCGACATCTACCCAGATACGCGCGCCGCCGACATCGTCGGGCACTACCGCTTGGTAAACCGGAGTGCGACGCCGATCGACACGTTGTATATGCGTACCAACCCGTTGTTCGATACCAAGCTCACTCACCTGCCGAAGTATCACACGGAAGTGGATGACCGCATCGTCGGCTTCCGCATCCTGCACCTGGCTGAGCCGGTCGCGCCTGGTGGCGTGATCAATATGGATTTTACCGTTGCCGTACGAAATCCTGGCTTCACCAACGAGCAGGGCCTGCGCGACGACCTGACGCCCATGCGCCCGGGCTCGATCAATGTGACCAACAACGGCACCATGCTCGATAGCGACGCCTTCTTCCCACACCTGGGCTACGACCCCGGCCTGGAGTTGGCGGATCGCACGCAGCGGCACCGCTATGGTCTGGGCGAACCGGCCCATATGGCAGGCACGGAAGACATCAACGCGATCGATCGCAACGTGGTCGAGCCAGATGCGGACTGGGTGCGCTTCGATGCCACCGTGTCTACCAGTGCCGAGCAGGTGGCCATTGCGCCAGGCGAACTACTGGGCACCTGGGACAAGGGCGGACGGCGCTATTTTCACTACGTGGTCGATACGCCCGCACTGGCGCGCTTCGCCTTCCTGTCTGGCGACTGGCAAACGGAAACGAACGCTTGGCGCGACATTCCCATCGAAATCGACTACGACGCCAAGCACCCGTACAACATCGAGCACATGCGCGAAGTGATCGCCAAATCGCTTGACTACTATACGGACAACTTCGGTCCCTATGCCTTCCGCCAGGTGAGGGTCGTCGAATACCCACGTTACGCGCCGCTCGTTCTGTCATCGGCCGGCACCATCCCGCTACACGAAGACGTCGCCTTTATCGCTGATTTGCGCGACAAGGACGGGATTGACGACGTGGCCTTCCAGATCGCCGAGCGGGTGGCCGAGCAGTGGTGGACGCATCAGGCCGTGGGTGCCGACACCCAGGGCGGGTCGATGATCTCCGATTCGCTGCCCCAGTATTGCGCCATGATGGTGATGGAAAAGATGTTCGGGCGCGACCATCTGCGCCGGTTCCTGCGCCACGAGCTGGACCGCTACCTGACGAGCCGCAGCGAGGAACGCATCGAGGAGGAACCACTTTTCCGCGCCGAGGGGCAGTCCTATATCACCCGCAACAAGGGCGCGCTGGTGTTCTACCGTCTGCGCAACGAGATTGGTGAGACGGCGCTGAACCGGGCGCTTGCGAACTTCCTGCGTGACAACCGCTACCGCGCCCAGCCGTTCCCCACCTCGTTCGACCTGCTTGCCTATATCCGCGCCGAAACACCGCCCGAGAAGCAGGAGATCGTCACCGATCTGTTCCAGCGCATGGTGTTCTACGACAACCGCGTTGTGGAGGCGAGTGCCACGGCCCGTTCCGATGGTCGTTGGGACGTGACCATGAAGCTGCACCTGCGCAAGTACCAGCAGGATGGCGCCGGGCAGGAGTCCCCGCGCTTCTACGACGAGCCGGTGGACGTCGCTGTCTTTGCCCGCGCGCCCGACGGCAAGGAAAGGCACGAGAAGACCCTGGTACTGGAGTCGCGCCTGTTTACCGAGGCGGAGCCAACCGTCAAGCTGACAGTCAACGAACGTCCCTACGAGGTCGGCGTAGACCCATTCAACGTCTTGATCGACCGTGTTCCGAGCGACAACCGCAAAAAGGTCAGCATTGAGTGAGTCTTGCCGCCCGCTGCCTGACCAGGCGGATGAGTAATGAAATAAGCCGCAGCGGGCGGGCCGGCTTATTCCACCAACGTTACAGCCCTATCTTGTCGTAGTCGGACAACGTGCAACTTTCGCCGCGTCGATTTTATTGCATTTAAACATACCGATTGGTATTTTATACTCATGAGCGACCGAAATGGGTCGCGTTTTCATACAAGGGAGATTTATATGTTGTCTATCCACGCCTTAAATAAGACATATGGCAACGGCGTCCATGCTTTGCGCGACGTCACGCTCAATATCCCGACCGGGCTCTTTGGCCTGCTCGGCCCGAATGGCGCCGGCAAATCCTCGCTGATGCGCACCATCGCCACCTTGCAGGAGCCCGACTCGGGCAGCATCCGCTTCGGCCAGCTCGACGTGCTTGCCGACAAGGAAGCGCTGCGCCGCCAGCTGGGCTATCTGCCACAGGATTTCGGCGTCTACCCCAGGGTGAGCGCGGAAGACCTGCTCAACCACTTCGCCGTGCTCAAGGGCCTCACGCGCAAGGGCGAACGGCGCGACGCGGTGGAAGCGCTGCTCAAGCAGACGAACCTGTGGGATGTGCGTCGCCAGAAGCTGGGTGGTTTCTCCGGCGGCATGCGCCAGCGCTTCGGCATTGCCCAGGCGCTCCTTGGCGACCCGCGGCTCGTGATCGTGGACGAACCCACGGCCGGCCTGGACCCGGAAGAGCGTAACCGTTTCCTTAACCTCTTGGCCGAGATCGGCGAACAGGTGGTGGTGATTCTCTCTACCCATATCGTGGAAGACGTAACGGACCTGTGCCCGCGCATGGCCATGATCGTGAAGGGCCAGGTGCTGCTGTCGGGTGAGCCGCAGCAGGCCATCGACGCCCTGCGCAACCGTGTCTGGCGCAAGCGCGTGAGCAAGTCTGCGCTGAGCCAGTACCAGATGACCATGCAAGTACTATCGAACAAGCTGGTGGGCGGGCAGCCGGAAATCCACGTCTATTCGGAGCGCCAGCCGGAAGAGGGCTTCATCTCCGTTGAACCTGATCTGGAGGACGTGTACTTCCTGAAGCTGCGCACGCATCAGAATGTCTTGCCGCAACCGTCGACCGTACCCGTCGGCGTGGCCGAAGCGCAGCCGGCCTAAGGAGCGGACCATGTTGCTTGAATTCTTCCGCTTCGACCTGCGCTATCAATTGCGCCAGCCACTGCTATGGGTGACGGGCGTCATCTTGGCGCTGATGGCCTTTGCTGCCATCTATACCGACGCAGTCCAGATCGGTGGCGCCATCGGCAATGTCCATCGCAACGCGCCTGTGGTCATCGCACAGTTCTTCGGTGCCTTCAGCGTGATATCGATGTTCATCGTCACGCTTTTCATCGCCGGCACCGTGTTGCGCGACGTGGATTTCGGCATGGCGGATCTGCTGTTTGCTACGCCCATGCGTAAGGTCGACTACCTAGTCGGTCGTTTCTCTGCGGGCTTGTTGGCCTGCCTGGCGATCTTTGTATTGATCGGCGTCGGCATGGTTCTCGGCACCGTATGGCCGGGCGTCGACGCTGAACGCGTCGGCGCGTTCTCGCTCATGCCGTACGGCTGGAGCATGCTGGTGCTGGTGCTGCCCAATCTGCTGTTCCTCGGCGCGATGATGATCCTGTTGGCCAGCACAACGCGTTCGTTGCTGTACGTGTACGTGGGAATTCTCGCCTTTTTTGGGCTGTGGATTCTGGCCGGGCAGTTTACGCGCAATATCAACAACGAATGGCTGGCCGTGCTTCTGGACCCGTTCGGCGGGCGTGCATTCGCGCGTATGACGCGCTACTACTCGGTGGCAGAGTCGAACAGCATGCTGCCGCCCATATCTGGTTTCCTGTTGTGGAATCGCCTTCTGTGGAGCGCGATTGGCGTAACCATGTTCGGGCTCGCGCTGTGGCTCTTCAAGCCGCAGCGTGCTGGCATGGGCAAAGCGCTATTCCGGAAATCGGTGCCGGCTGCCGTCGCCGAACCAATCTCGGCCAGATTGCCAATCACGCGTGTTGTGCCGAACTTCGGCAACTCCGTGAGCTGGGCGCAATGCTGGCGTATCTTCCGTTTCGACGTCATTGGCGTATTACGCAGCCTGCCATTCATCGTGATGCTGTTGTTCGCGTTGACTAACTTCACCATAGCCGCGATGCTTTCCAACGAAATGTACGGTACGAAGGTGTACCCGGTTACGCACCTGATGCTGCAGAGCCTGAGCGGGTCGTTCTCGTTCATGCTCGTGCTGGTCGTCACGTTTTACGCCGGTGAACTGATCTTCAAGGAACGCCAGGCAAAGATCAGCGACGTGGTCGACGCCATGCCGATCCCGAACTGGGCTCCGATGCTGGCGAAGACCTGTGCCATGTTTGGCGTCATCGTTGTGTTCCTGATGTTCGGCACGGTCGCCTCATTGCTGTTCCAGCTGATCAAGGGCGGCGTACATATCCAGCCGGTGTTGTATGCCAAGGGTGTATTGCTCGATAGCGTCTACTTCATGCTGATGGGCCTGCTCGCAATCGCCTTGCAGATATTCAGCAACCAGAAATACCTGGGTTATCTTGGCATTATCCTCGTGATGGTGGCGCAGATAGCCTTGCCCATGATGCATTACGAGCACAACCTGTATACCTTCGCAGGCATGCCCGATGCGCCGTATTCCGATATGAACGGTTACGGCCATTTCTTGCCGGGTCGTCTCTGGTTCGCGTT
>JAFAKZ010000041.1 GCA_019234745.1 Burkholderiales bacterium | reverse complement strand
GTCGCCCAGGGCCAGGGCCGCCGTCGTGCTGGCGGTAGGTGCGAGGTTCAGCGGGCAAGCTTCCTTGCTCACGCCGGAATCGAGGTGGATGTCGGACGCCTGGCCCAGTGAGGAGGCCGGGTTGCCCGTCATGGCGATGATGCGCGCGCCCTTGCGCTTGATGGCCGGCAAGAGCGTGACTAGCTCGTCGCTCTCGCCCGAATTCGACAGACACAGCACGACGTCGTCCGGCGTAATCATGCCCAGGTCGCCGTGGGCCGCTTCGGCTGGATGCATGAAGAAGGCGGGCGTACCGGTGGAGGCCAGCGTGGCGGCAATCTTGCGGCCAATATGGCCGGACTTGCCGATGCCGGCCACGACGACGCGGCCATGGCAGGCCAGGATCATCTCGACGGCATCGACGATCGCCGGGTCGAGCCGGTCGGCCACGGCGCGGATGGCGTTGGCTTCGATGGCCAGCACGTCGCGCGCGAGCGCCAGCACGTCGGCCGGAGTGAACGGTGGTTTGCTATCCATAGGCGCGCAGTATACGGGAAGCCTGCGCCGTCGTCCTCGCGCACACGTACACGGCTGTCTGTAAAAAGCGATGTCAAACGCGCCTGCCGCGCAGGCCGGCACATCGCGGCGCGTGAATTTTTCCGCCGTTCCCCCTACTATCGGGCTGAAGCTGCATTTCTCGGCGACCTGCCGCCAATGCGTCATTCCCGCGAAGGCGGGAATCCAGTGCGACGGCGAGAGTCCTGCCGAGGGTTGAAGCGACCCGCGGTCGCTACTGGGCTCCCGCCTGCGCGGGAGCGACGCGGTTAAATCTGTCGCGGCGAACAACTAGTCTCTCTATGCACGATACACTCGAAACCGTCCTCCTCCTGCTCGCGGCCGCCGTGGCCGTCGTGGCGATGTGCCGCCACTTCAAACTGCCCCCCATGCTCGGCTATCTGCTTGTGGGCATCGCCATCGGCCCGCACGCCCTGCGCTTTGTCGCGTCGACCGACCAAGCTGGCGCGCTGGGCGAGTACGGCATCGTGTTCCTGATGTTCAGCCTGGGCCTGGAATTCAGCATGCCGCGCCTGATGGCCATGCGCGTCACCGTGTTCGGCCTGGGTTCGGCCCAGGTAGTGGCTACGTTGGCGTCCGTCACAGGCATCGCCATGCTGTTCGATATGAGCTGGCAGAGCGGACTCGCGTTGGGTGCAGCCTGGGCCATGTCGTCCACGGCCATCGTCAGCCGGCTACTGGCCGAAAAGGTGGAGGTAAATTCGCCGCACGGCCAGTTCGCCATCGGCATCCTGCTGTTCCAGGATCTTGCGGTAGTGCCGCTGTTGATCCTGATTCCCGCTCTGGGTGGCCAGGGTGGCAAGCTGTGGCTGGTGCTGGGCGGTGCCGCCATCAAGGCCGTGCTCACGCTGTCCATCCTGCTCTACCTTGGCCCCAAGGTGTTGCGGCCCCTGCTGCACGTGGTCGCCAAAGGGCGTTCGTCCGAGCTGTTCGTGCTCAACGTGCTGTTCATTACGCTCGGCATCGCCTGGCTGACCGAACTGGCCGGGCTGAGCCTGGCGTTGGGGGCATTCCTCGCCGGCATGCTGATCGCCGAAACGGAATACCGCCACCAGGTGGAGGAGGACATCCGCCCCTTCCGCGACCTGCTGCTCGGCCTGTTCTTTGTCACCGTGGGCATGCGGTTGGACCTGCGCGTGGTCCTGCACGACTTCATTACCGTACTGGTGGTGCTGGGGTTCCTCACCATAGGCAAAGCCGTGCTGATTGGCGGCCTGGCGCGGCTGTTTGGCCGCAGCGCAGGGACATCCGTGCGTGCTGGCCTGGCCCTGGCGCAAGGGGGGGAGTTCGGCTTCGTATTGCTGGCGCTGGCTGCACATTCGCAACTATTGTCGCGCGATGGCGAGCAGGTGGCACTGGCGGCCATCCTGCTTTCCATGCTGGCCGCTCCCTTCCTTATCCAACAGTCCGACGCCATCGTGCGCCGCTTTATCGCGTCGGACTGGATGCTGCAGGCCATGCGCCTCACCCAACTGGCCGCCCGCACCATGGCCACCAGCGACCACGTCATCCTGTGTGGCTATGGCCGTAGCGGCCAGGCCCTGGCGCGCATGCTGGCGCAGGAAGATATCGCTTTCTATGCGCTCGATCTCGACCCGGAGCGGGTGCAGGAAGCGGCAGCCGCGGGCGAGAACGTTTCATTCGGCGATGCCACGCGGCGCGAAGTGTTGATCTCGGCCGGCCTGCCGCGCGCCCGCGCCTTGGTGGTAACCTATTCCGATACGCCCTCGGCGTTGAAAATCTTACATCTGGTACACGAAGAGCGGCCCGACCTACCCGTCGTCGTACGCACCTTCGACGACACGGACATCGATCGCCTGCGCGCGGCCGGCGCGGAAGCCGTGGTGGCGGAAGTGATGGAAGGCAGCCTGATGCTGGCCTCGCACGCCATGATGCTGCTGGGCGTGCCGCTTAACCGCGTGCTGCGCCGCATCCGCAATGCCCGTGAAACGCGCTACAGTTTATTCAAGGGATTCTTCCACGGCGCCAGCGACGA
>JAFAKZ010000588.1 GCA_019234745.1 Burkholderiales bacterium | reverse complement strand
GGGCAAGAAATTGATACTCAACTTGCAGTCTGGGATTTGTGTCAGCCCAAGTCGCGAAGCGAGCTCGATGGCCCGGACGCGGCAGGCTTGGTCGAACCGGTAGCGGCTTCCATCGTCCACCTTTGACAGTATCGTTGCAGCGGACTCGCCCTGCACCCCTCTAACCAGGGCTTCGTAAGCTACCGGCCGGCCATTGCTCACGTCTAGGATGGGTTGGAATGCCATCGTGAATTCAAACGGCAGTAAGGCTGGATTTCGGCAACCCTCACAGCTAAGCGGTACAAATGCTGCGTTCGCTTGTGCATCTTGTTGTGACATCGACCCCTCCGGAACTCTACTTATCACCTCATGATAGATAGCATTCTCAGATGCGATGCTGGCAATGTGGATACGCAGGATTGGATCATCTGCTCCGCAAGCAAGGTACCGCTACGCCAAGCACCTTCGACTTTGCCTGCGCTGAGCCAGTCTCCGCACAAGCCAATCTTTGTATCGTTGTCCCATTTGGCGCCGACATGCAATGGCACTGCGGTATCTGCGTAGCGCCATCGATGCGCATGGCAACTGCTTGGCCGGTGCCCGAGCAAGTCTTCAAGCGACTGCATGAGCCATGTGGACACTTCTTCCGCAGTCGATTCCAGATGGTCTTTACTCCAACGAGGGGAAGCATGGATCAGCCAAGTTTCTAGGGCAGGCCGGTTTGGCTTGCTGTCATCTCGGGCAACCCACCTCAAGGGGCCTGCGTTGATGAAGGCTGCGTCGAAATCGGTCCTCACCTCCCGCTCAAAGTGTGCGGCAGCGGCCCAGCAGGGAAGCATGTCGACCGATGAGGCAGTTCTGCTGAGCTCTGCCGACCAGGGCTTGACCAATGGGATCGCCTGTTGTGCCGGTATCGCACAGACGACTGCGTCAAAGCTTTCCGGGAACATTGGGCCATCCGTGATACGCAAATGCCAATTGTCACCTCGGCGTTCCAGCGACTCGACGCGTGTATTGCGGTGCAAGGGAAATGAGCCGTCAACACAACTCAGCATCGCATTCATCTTCGGTGCGCCAACGTAGCGCATGACGTCCTTGCCACGATGCGGATAGGCACGCCTGCCATGGTAGACAGCTAGGCGCGGATGCCATGGCACAACCGTGCCATCGGCAATCCAAAGATCGATTTGATCCTGAAATTGGCGCGTACTTGCTGTGAAATACAGCGCACCAAGGTCGCACTGCCAGCCTTCCGCGCGCCGCGTATTCATGCGACCGCCGATGCCACGACTCTTCTCGAACACCTGAACATGGATGCCCGCTCTTGATAGGGCATGGGCGCAAGTCATGCCCGCCATTCCTGCGCCGATGACGGCGACGTGCGAAATATTGCTGTTCATGAATACCTGCCTAGGTAAGGCGCATGATCAACTGACCAAGCACGCCCTGCTGTTACAGCGGAACTCTTTGCGCCGGAACAGGGCATCGCGGTCGCCAAGGGATAAAGCTGTTCGTCGTCGCGACGTATTCCGCATACTCGGGCCGACGATCGCGAATGTCCGCCTCCAATAAGGTCACACCGCTTACGCGTAGCAGCAAAAGCGTCATCAGCGCGGGCGCGGGCAAGCTCCACCAAGCGCCCGCCGCGCACGCGACAAGGTAGTACCCCCACCACAGACAGCATTCGCCAAAGTAATTAGGGTGGCGGCAATACCGCCAAACGCCGGTGTTCATCACTCGCCCTTGATTGGCTGGGTTGGCCTTGAAGCGCGCTAGCTGCCAATCTGCGGCGCTCTCCCAACACATACCAAATAGCCAAAGCACGTAACCGGCGAGGTCCAACGTACTGATCGGTCTGTGGCCATGGATCGCACCAAACAGTGGTAGGGAAATAATCCAGGCGAGCAAGGCTTGCAGACCGAAGACGAGGTATAGGCTCCGGAGCCAGAATGGTTCGTTTGAAGCACGGATACGACCGTAGCGCCGGTCTTCTGGAGCACCATGGCTGCGCCAGCCGAGATAGACTGCCAGTCGAAGTGCCCAGATCGCCACCAGAGCCAGCACCAAGTCCGCTCGCAGCGCGTTTGCCGTCCCCGGCATACTCGCGTAATAGGTGATACAAGCTGCCAGAAAGAAGCAGCTCCACATGATGTCCACGATGTTGACGTTGCGGCGGACGACTGAATACAGCCAACCCAGCGTCGCCATCGCGACAAGTACAACAGGCGCAAATTGGTAAGCTTGCCAGTTCATTGTCGCTACTCTCCAAAGCCATCAAAGCGTGCTGCAATCTTGAACTGCAACGGCACAAGCAGTCCGAAACCCAGGCACAGTACGACCGCCATGGGCCGGTCAGGCAACCAGGTCATCGCGCCGAGCCTTGCCCCACCAGCGTAAGCCAGCAGCCCGCCAATCGCGCCCAAGGCGGCAGCGTAGACAGGATGGTTGCGCAGCCAGCGCGTACTGACATTCAGCGTCGTCGCGAAGCTCAGCCAAAGCGCGGCCATCCAGACCGGGAGCACGGATGCTGGCCACGGTGAACTCGGATACTGCACCCAGCCGGCCGACAGCAAGGCCTGATCGAACGCGCTCCCCGTCAGCGTCACCGCAAGCAGCATGAGCAACGCCGATTGTCGATGCCGAGCAAACCAGACATGCACTGCGGCTAAGGGCAAGACCACGGCGGGCCCGAGCCACCACAAACCGTGCGCGGCGCCGAGCACGCAAGCGAACCACCCAATCTGATAGGCCACGAAGTTGAACAGTCGCATGGCGGCGTACGCTATTGCGGACGTTGAAACAGATAGTGGCTCACCCACCACTCCTGCCCGTTGTTGAAGCCGAACAACTCGGCACAGGCCATATAGAAGATGCGCCAGCGGTTGCGCCAGATCGTAACCTGCGATGCGCCGTAGGCCTGGGCAATGACTTCGTTGGTTTCGCGTCGATGCTCGTCCATGCGCGCGAGCCAGGCATTCAAGGTCTTGGCGTAGTGCCGGCCATCCCAGCGCCATCGCCTGACTAATTTGAGACGTTGTTGGAAATGCAGCGGCAGATCGTCGCTCGGCATGATGCCGCCGGAGAAGAAAAATCGACCCATCCAATCATCGTCGCCTTGTGTCTCGAAGGCATAGGGAACCTGGCGATGGACGAAGATGTGCTTGAAGAACTTGCCGCCCGGCTTGAGCCAAGCGTGAACGCGGTCGTATAGCGCATCGTAATTACGCATGTGCTCGAACATTTCGACCGACACAATGCGGTCGAACGAAGCAGTCAAACCATACGCGTCAGGTTGAAAGACGTTCATGTCGCACGTAATCACGCGAACATTGTCGAGTCGGCGCTGCCGTGCGAGCTGTTCAATGTAGCTCCGCTGGGACTGGGAGTTGCTGACTGCGACAATCCGGCTGGCCGGGTACCTCGCCGCCATCCACAGCGTCAGCGAACCCCAGCCGCATCCTAGTTCAAGCACGTCCTGTCCGTCTGCCAGATCGGCATGCGAGGCGGTCAATGCCAGGGCTTGCTCTTCCGCTTCTTCCAGGGTCTGGTTCTCGTCCGGCCAATAGCAACTGCTGTACTTGCGTTGCGATCCTAGGCAGAGCTCAAAGAATCGGGGGGGCACTTCGTAGTGCTGCTCGTTGGCCAGCTCCGGCACAGGCGCTATCGGCGACACACGCATTTGCTCGACGAATGCCGCCGTCAGGTCGGCCCCGTCGTCGCTCCGATCGGCATGGATTTCATGCAAGCGACGCCGCAACAGCAGTCGGATACCGGCTCTGATCACGGCATCCGGTAGCCACCCCTTTTCAGCCAGACGAAGCCCCCATTGCGTCAGTTTCATGGTTCAGTCTTCCTTGTGCATATTGATCAATGCCGCACGCAACTGCGGTGCTCGCGTACCGGCGCCGAGCCAGATTGAAAAGAATGCCTGCGCAAACGCCGTGTCGGCGACGTCTGTCGTCAGGGTGCTGTCACGATAGAAGCGTGCGCCCACACCGGGGAGATAAACGCCGGTGATGCTGTCACCCGCGGCGACGTCAGCGAACGCGCGCTCCATCGCCTGCTTCCACCTGGCGCCCTGATCCTCGCGCCAAGCGTCACCCATGATGCGACGCATTTCATCCATGCCGGACGACACCAGCCGCTCCCGCGAGATGTGACGGTGGTAGGTCAAATGCAATGCAAAGGGACGGCTTGCATCGAACGGTAGCTTCGGCACCCATAGCTGGGCCGTGTAGAGGTGAAAGCCCCAGAAGCTGAATTCGCCCTGGCCGGAAAGCACTGCAGGGTCGACGTCGGCACGCCAGTCGGCGCTTGCCGAGATCGAGCACAGGAGCGCCGCCAATCCAATGCACCGCATACCGAACCGCATACCGTTCCTCACCCATTAACGAAGCTCACTTTTCGTCGTTGCCCTTATTGGCAAGGCATAAAAGTTACCATATAGTAGCATCGTTTACTAAATAGTAGCGAGCGCATTATGGGAGCGATCTGGATTACGGGTGCAAGCGGTGCAATCGGCTCGGCGCTGGCGCATACGCTGAGAGAGGCCGGGCGGCCGCTCGTGCTGACTGGGCGAGACGCGGGTGCGTTGGCGCAGATAGCCCAGTCGCTGGGAAACCAGGCGGGGATCTTCCCTGCCGACCTATGCGAGCCGGGAGCCGCTGCTGATGTGTTAGCTCAAGCCGTCGAGCAGGTCGGGCCGATCGACGGGTTCGCGCACTGCATCGGGTCGACCCTGATTCGCCCCCTCCACCTGACATCCGACAGTGATTTGGAGCAAGTACTGCGCGTGAATTTCTTCAGCGCAGCATGGGCATTGAAGGCATTCATTGCCCTGCAGCTCAAGCAACAAACTACTGCGAGCGCGGTACTGGTCGGCAGCCTGGTGGCGCGCGCGGGCTTCCCTAACCACGAGGCGATCGCTGCAGCCAAGGCTGCCGTCGCGGCCCTGTCGGAATCCTCGGCAGCGACCTATGCGGAGCGTGGTATTCGTGTGAATTGCGTGCACCCGGGGCTGACCATCTCGAAGCTGTCGGCGCGTTTGACCGGCTCGCCAGAGGCTGTCGCACGCAATGCAAAGAGCAACCCGATGGGTCTGGTGGGCGAAGGCAAGGACACGGCAGCCGTCATCGCCTTCCTATTGTCGGATGCGGCGCGATGGGTCACGGGGCAGCAGATATCTGTCGACGGCGGCCACGCAGTGCTACACCCCTTACCCAAAGCATAGCCAGATGCCAGCGCCACACTGCGTCGTCGGGTTCAAGGGGGATTCACGAATAGTGGGACTTCATCGCCCGCCACGCGATCCTACTAGTCCGAATCCCATGGCACCGCCTTATCGCACCCGGTCGGCAACTTAGGTGAGCGAGAAGTTAGCAGCCCCGATAGCTACCGCAAATTACTCGGGGCGGCTGTATCAGCTCTAGCCGACACGCAATGAATACAACTTGAGGAGTCCATCCATGCAAGCACCCATTCGAATAGCTGCTCTCCTAGCAATACTATTGGCGGGATGTGCGGCACCGCCGGTCGATCACTACAGCAAAGAGCATCCGCGCTTCGACCCATCGGTCTTCTTCGCCGGTCACACCGAGGCATGGGGCATGTTTCAAAAGCGAAGTGGTGAGGTTGCCAGGCGCTTCACGGTCGATATGCAAGGGGCTTGGCAGGGAAAGGAATTTGTCCTCAACGAGTCCTTTGTTTACAGCGATGGAGAGAAGCAGCATCGCCAATGGCATCTCGTGCGTACCGGCGAGGATCAGTGGGAGGGCACAGCATCGGATGTCGTTGGCAAGGCGAGCGGGCAACAAGCTGGAAATGCATTGCAATGGCAATACCTGTTGACCGTCCCAGTCGGCTCGTCCAG
>JAFAKZ010000540.1 GCA_019234745.1 Burkholderiales bacterium | reverse complement strand
CGGCAGCACCTTGCCGCCGATGGTGTTTTCAAGTGCGAGCAGGCGCGTACGGGCAAAGTGGGCATCGTCCGGCTTCACGGCCTTCTTCAGCTTCTCCATCGGCAGCGTGCCGTCCGCCGCGTTCTCCACCGGCTGGGGCTGGATGCTGCCCAGCACGGCTGCGCCGCCGCCCTCGTACTTGTAGGTGTGCGCGTCCTGCCCCACCAGGTATTCCTCGCCGCGCTGGCAGTGCGTCATCAGGCCCACCAGATTGCTCTGCGTGCCGGACGGCACGAACAGGCCCGCCTCATAGCCCAGGCGCTCGGCCGTGACAGCCTGCAAGCGGATCACCGTCGGGTCGTCGCCCCACACGTCATCGCCCACCTCGGCCGCCATCATGGCCTGCAGCATGGCCGGCGAGGGGCGCGTGACGGTGTCGGAACGGAAATCGTATAGCGCTTTGACGTTGCTGGCGGACGGGTAGGACATGGCGGCTCCGATCAGAAGGTATAGGCGACCGTGGTGTGGAACCCGGTCAGGCGGTTGAGCAGTTTACCCAAGGGCAGCAGCTCGCTGTAGCGCGTGCAGGTGGCGCGCAGGTAGTCGAGCGCCGCCGGCATGTCGTCGACATAGGCCATCTTGCCGTCGCGGTGCGCCAGGCGCGCAAAGGTGCCCAGCGTGCGGATATGGCGGAACACGCCCATCCACTCGAAGTCGGCATAGAAGTCGTCGAACGAGGCGGGCACGGCCAGGCCTGCTTTACGCGCCTTCTCCCAGTAGCGTATGCACAGGTCGAGGCGGAAGTCCTCCGGCCAGACGATATACATGTCCTTCAAGAGGCTGGCCAGATCGTAGGTGACGGGGCCCACGCGCGCATCCTGGAAATCCAACACGCCGGGGCGCTCGCCCACCACGAGGTTGCGCGCATGGTAGTCGAAATGGATGCATACCTTGGCCTGGCTCTGCGCACGCGCGACCAGGAGCGCACGGCTGCGCTCCCACACGGCCAGTTCGTCGCCCTGGAGGGGCTGGCCCAGGTGGCGGGCCGCATACCACTCAGAAAAGCGGTCCAGGTCGGCGACCATCGTCTCGGCGTCGTACGCCGGTAGGGCATCGGTCGCCACCTGCGCCTGCATGGCGACCAGGGCGTCGATGGCGGCCAGGTAGAGTGCGCGGGCGGCCGTCTCGTCCGTGGCCTTGAGCGCTGTCTGGTAGTCCACGCTGCCCAGGTCGTCGAGCAGCAGGAAGCCCTGTTCGAGGTCCTGTGCCAGAACGGCCGGCACGCGCATGGCCGGCTGCAGCAAATGCGCAATCTTCACGAAGGGGCGGCAGTCCTGCCCCGGCGGCGGCGCATCCATGGCGATGCGCGTGCTGCCATCCGCGAGCGTGGCGCGAAAGTAGCGCCGGCTGCTGGCGTCGCCGATCGGCGCAGAAAGCGTGAAACCCTTGCCCAGCTGGGTTTCCAGCCAGGAATGGAGTAGTTCGGAACGGTCCATCTTGAGCACCGCGTTTGTCTGGAATGCGAAAGTATGCGATTTTAGCGCACTTCGAATCAGTCCGACCTCGTGCGCCGATGCCGCGTTTCCATCTTTTGCCCCTCGTTCTCGCGCTGGCCTCCGCCTATGCGCCGGCCGCCGACGACACTGGCCCCACGGTGATCACGGCCGACCATATCGACGGTATCGACGATACGGAAACCCATGCCGAGGGCAAGGTGGTGATCGAGCGGCCGGGGCAGACCATCAACGCCGATTGGGTCAAATTGTTCCGCCCCACCAGCGAGGTACACGCGGGCGACCATACGCACCTGGAACAGAATGGCGACGTGATGGACGGCGGCGAGCTGAATATGCGCGAGGACACGCGCGTGGGCACGCTGGAGACGGTGCGCTACAGCATGGCGCCGCGCATGCGCCGCACGGTCGACCCGTATAGCGGCACGGTGGCGGGCATGACGCACGGCGGCCACGGCGATGCCGTACGCCTGATCTTCGAAGGCCCGGACAAGTACCGCCTGCAGCAGGCGCGCTTCACCAGCTGCGCCGTGGGTGACGACGACTGGTATGTGCGTGCGCCGGATATGGAGCTGGACTACACACGCGACCTGGGTGTTGCCCACCAGGGCGTGATCGAGTTCAAGGGCGTTCCCATCCTGTATGCGCCCTACCTGGACTTCTCGCTCGATGGCGCGCGCAAATCCGGCTTCCTCGCCCCCACCATCAGCTATGCCGGCACGCGCGGCCTGGACCTGACGGTACCGTTTTACTGGAATATCGCGCCCAATATGGACGCGACCCTCGCGCCGCGCCTGATGACCAAGCGCGGCCTCCTGATGAACGACGAATTCCGCTACCTGGGCCAGGGCTACAGCGGCCAGGTGGAAGCGGACGTCATCTCGCATGACCAGATCGCCGGCGAGCAGCGCCACTGGTATGCCCTGCAGCATAAGCAGGACTTCGGGCCGGGCTGGCATGGCGAACTGAATATGCAGCAGGCCTCGGACGACCGCTACTTCGTCGACTTCGGCGACCGCGTGGCCATCGCGTCCACCCAGTTCCTGCCGCGTGACGGCTGGTTGAGCTACACGCAGCCTGGCTTCAACACCAAGGTGGACTTCTCCTCCTTCCAGACCCTGCAGGACCCGACCGCGCCCGTGCCGCTGCCCTACTCGCGCGAACCGCAGGTGACACTGAACTATAACCCGCTCTCCACGACTGGCTACCGCTTCGACCTGACGGCCGACGCCGTGACCTTCCGCAATGGTACGCCGCAGCAGGCAGGCAACTGCTGCCGCGAGGGCACGCGTTATCACGCCTATCCGAGCCTGAGCTGGCCCATCGAGCGGGCCTGGGGTTTCTTCAACCCCAAGATCGGCTTCGACATGACGAGTTACAACCTGAGCGACGGCCGCCATCTGAGCCGCGACACGATGCGCTCCAGCATCGACTCGGGCCTGTACTTCGACCGTAATGTGAATCTGTTCGGCCACGATATGGTGCAGTCGCTGGAGCCGCGCCTGTATTACGTGCGCATTCCGTACAAGGACCAATCCGCCTTCCCCGTGTTCGACTCGGGCGAGGCCGATTTCAGCTTTGCGCAGATGTTCAGCGACAACCGCTTTATCGGCGGCGACCGCCTGAACGATGCGAACCAGATCACGGCCGCCACTACCACGCGCTTCTTCGAGACGGAAAGCGGGATCGAGCGTGGCCGCTTCACCATAGGCCAGCGCTTCTACATCACACGACCGCAGGTCACGCTGGCCAGCACGACGACCACGGGGCAGTCCGCGTCCGACATCCTGGCGGCGCTGGGCGCCCAGCCGGCCAAGGATATCTGGCTGGATGCGGGTTGGGACTACGACAACCATACCAAGAAGTCGAACGCGGAATCGCTGGGCGTGAGCTATCAGCCCGCGCCAGGCAAGCTGTTCAACTTCCGCTACCGGCTCGACAACCAGAGCAGCAACAATATCAAGCAGTTCGACATATCCACGGAATGGCCGCTCACCAGCCGCTGGCACGGTGTGGCGCGCTACAACTGGTCCATCATCGATCATCGAGTTTTGGAAGCACTGGCCGGTGTCGAATACAATGGCGGCTGCTGGGTGCTGCGCATCGTGGGCCAGCGCTATGTCACCTCCACGACGACGTCGAGCAGCGCGCCCTTCATTCAGCTCGAACTGAACGATCTCGGCCGTCTCGGTACTAATCCCCTCCAGATGCTGAAAGACAGCATCCCCGGTTACACGAAGTTGAACTAATCCATGATGCGTACCTACTGCTTTCCCCTACTGGCGGCCCTGCTGCTCTTGCCCGCCCATTCTGAGCCGGCGACGCTGGACCGCATCGTTGCGGTCGTGAACAAGACGGCGATCACCCAGTTCGAACTGGACCGCCGCACGGCGTCTGTCCTGCAGAACCTGGCCCGCCAGAATGTCACGCCGCCCGCGCCTGACGTGCTGCGCAAGCAGGTGCTGGACCGCATCGTCACCGAGCATGTGCTGGCCGACTACGGCTCGGACACGGGCGTGCGTGTGGACGATTCGCAGCTCGACCGCGCCATTGAGCGCATCGCGCAGCAGAACAAGATGACAGTGCCGCAGTTCAAGGCGGCGCTGGAGAAGGAAGGCGGCGCCTACGACGAATTCCGCGAGGAAGTGCGCAACGACATGCTGATGCAGCATCTGCGCGAGCGCGACGTGGATGGCAAGGTCTACGTCACGGAATCGGAGGTGGACCAGTATATGTCCGCCAACAAGGACCAGGCACAGAACGAGCGGGAGTTCCACCTGGCCCACATCCTGATCCAGGTTCCGGAAGGCGCCAGCCCGGACGTGGTGACCGCCAAGCAGCGCCGCATCAACGATGCAATGCAGGCGCTGGCGGGTGGCAAGCCCTTTGCCGACGTGGCCGCTGCCTATTCGGAAGCGGGCGACGCGCTGCAGGGCGGCGACCTGGGCTGGCGCTCGTCCGGCCGCCTGCCGCCCCTCTTCCTCGACGCAATCGCTAAGATACACGACGGCCAGACCACGGGCGTCATCCGCAGTCCGGCCGGTTACCACATCCTCAAGCTGGTGGCCGAGCGCGACCGCAACGCCAAGGAAATCATCAAGCAGACGCACGTCGAGCACATCCTGATCAAGGTGAACGAGCTGACGTCGGAAAGCGACGGCAAGACGCGCATCCAGGAAATCCGCGAGCGCATCGTCAACGGCGCCAGCTTCGAAGAGCAGGCCAAGCTGTTCTCGGAAGACATCACGGCCAGCAAGGGTGGCGACCTGGACTGGATCTCGCCCGGCGACACGGTGCCCGAATTCGAGCAGGCCATGAACGGCATGACGCCCGGTGACGTTTCGCAGCCCATCCGCTCGCCCTACGGCTGGCACCTGATCAAGGTGATCGAGCGCCGCGACCAGGATGTGACGCGTGACCACGAGCGCCTGCGCGTACGTAATGAGCTGCGCGAACGTAAGGCCGACGAGCAGTACGACGACTGGGTGCGCCAGGAACGCAACCGCGCCTATATCGAAATCTTCGACGATAAATAGGCTGATGACTCGCACCCGCCCCACTATCGCCATCACTACGGGTGAACCGGCCGGTGTGGGGCCGGAGTTGGCCGCCGCGCTCGACCCGGCGGCCTTTGGCGCCCGGCTGGTGCTGCTGGGCGACCGCGAGCTGCTGGCTGCACGCGCCGCGCTGGCGGGCGCCCGACTGGTCGATTACCAGCCGGACACCGACCCAGCGCCTGGCACGCTGGAGGTCCTTCACCTCCCCCTTGCCACCCCATCCCATCCCGGCCAGCTCGATCCCGCCAACGCTAGCTACGTGCTGGCCCTGCTGGACCGGGCCGTGGACGGCTGTCAGCGCGGCGAATTTGCTGCCATGGTCACCGCGCCGCTGCACAAGGGTGTGGTGCGCGATGCCGGCCACGAACATTTCACGGGACATACGGAATACCTGGCCGAGCGCACGCGCACGGCCCAAGTTGTGATGATGTTGGCCGGCGACTGCCCGGCCGTGGCGCCCGATTACGCCCTGCGCGTGGCGCTCGCCACTACCCATCTGCCGCTGCGCGCGGTAGCCGACGCCATCACCCCCGCCGCCCTGGAAACGACATTGCGCATCGTGCATGCCGACCTGCGCACGAAGTTCGGCATCGCCCA
>JAFAKZ010000484.1 GCA_019234745.1 Burkholderiales bacterium | reverse complement strand
TCCTTCATCATTGCGCGCAGGCCCGTTTCCACGCGTTCGGCCAGCGCCGTATCCTTCCTATTGAAGAAGAAGTAGTAGGGCCAGGGATATTGAATCAACAAGTGCTGCTCAACCACCAGGTTAGGGTTAAGCTTGACGTGCTCATCGTATTCCTTGAATACCTCGCCGATGCCACGCGGAAACAAATCGAATCGGCGCACTTCGGCCATGCGAAATAGATTCTCGTAGTTGGCTGTCAGTACCTTGAATCCATTTCGATTGTAGAGCGCCACATCGCCCCAGCCTATGCCCTGCCCAATGGTGAATTTACGCAAATCGTCCGCGTCGTGCACCTTGTCGAGCAAGGCTTGCTCGTCTTTCGAAATCAAGGCGATTCGATAGCCTAGCAACCCCTTGCGCAGGGGAATGCGAATGGGCAACAAATGTTGCTCCTTCTCATCCGACGTGGAACTCCAGGCGATATTGATTTCCTCCCCCGCTTCCAGCGTCTGCAGTTCGCGCGCCTCGTTCATGACCGAATGCGCCGGGTGCACCTTATACGGCCCATATGTGGCTGCCGTGTGCTCCAACGCTTCATGCAGGATTTCTACCAGGTCGTTGTAACGGACGTCGGCAGGCGATTCGGGTGCAGGGTAGATCACCTCCAGCTCGGGCGCTGCCGCGCTGACCAAGCTCGACATGATTGCGATGAGCACCCAGACAACACGTTGAGGGGAGAACGTAAGGCGTGACATTGTGCAGGCCGTTTTCCGGGATGGCGACGTTTGCCAGTACGCGCCGTCCACGCAATGTTGACATGCCTTAACCATAGAAGATGAAAGCTGCGAGGGCGCCGCTGATTGAGCACCCGGGATCGTGCTCACCCCGCGATGACGCGGTTGCGGCCGTTGCTCTTGGCGGCGTAAAGCGCCTTGTCGGCCCGATCCAACATCTCGACGACTGTCTCCCCGGCCACGTGTTCGACCACACCGAAGCTGGCCGTGCGCATACCCACGTGAGGAAACTGCATTCGCTCGATACCCAGTCGTAGCGCCTCGGCTGCCGTCATCGCACCATCCAGCCCGGTGTTCGGGCAGATGATCAGGAACTCCTCCCCTCCCCAGCGTCCAGCCACGTCGCAATCGCGCGTGCGGTCCGACAGGATGCCCGCGATGGTGACCAACACTTCGTCGCCGGCCTGATGCCCATAGGTATCGTTGACGCGCTTGAAATGGTCCACGTCGATCAGGATCACGGAAAACTGGCTACTGTGCCTAACCGCCGCCGCGTGCTCACGGTCCATCACGCGATCGAGATACAGGCGGTTGAACAGCCCGGTCAGTCTATCGGTCACCGACAGGCGCTCCAGTTCCTCGTTCTTGCGTACCAGCTTGCCGGTGCGCTCGGCGACGATCTCTTCCAACGTTTCGTTCATGCGCTGCAGCTTCTGGACGTGCTCGCGCAAGGCGCGATCCAGGCTGTAGGTACGTAGCGCCGCCTGCAGGGTCAGGATCAGGTCGTCGTTCTGCCAGGGTTTTTCGATGAAGCGGAACAGGCTGGCCTCGTTGATCGCCCGCTTGACGCCATGCATATCGCTCTGGCCCGTCAGCATGATGGTTACCGTATCGGGCAGCTGCTCATGTACGCGGACCAACAGCTCGTCGCCCTTCATGCCCGGCATGATGTAGTCCGCGACGACGATGGTCAGCTCGCTCCCCTCCTCATGCAGCTCGGCGACGATCTCCAACGCCTCCTCGCCGCTCTCCGCAATCTCCACGCGCAGCGCATGGTTCAAGCCCTTGTTAAGCAGGGTGCGCAAGGCGCCCAATACGCTGCTGTCGTCGTCAACGCATAAGATCGTATCGATGGCCATGCCGTAGGGAACCTCTGATTAAGTACCCGGGCAATCCCTCCGGGCTGGGTCGATTCTTGGGGCATGACGTCGTTCCCACGACCGTGCAACGTGGACCTACAACTCACTTACTTAACCCGTTCCCGGGACCGTGCAACCCGGACCTAAGCCGCGCTCGTTGTGCCTAGTCCTGCCCCAAGACTCGGCCCAGCGCGACCCGGGTACTTAATCAGAGG
>JAFAKZ010000353.1 GCA_019234745.1 Burkholderiales bacterium | reverse complement strand
ATGGTAAGGCGCCATGCTGCATTGCGGCAATTGCGCCTTTCACTGATGCTGTTTCCTTACCGTTGCCGGGCTTGCGTGCCTTGGCAGGGAGTCATTGATGTTCGCCTACATCATTCGCCGCGTATGGCAGATGATCCCAACGCTGCTCGGCGTCATGCTGCTCGTTTTTGTGCTGTTCAATCTATTCGGCGGTGACCCGACCATCCGCATGGCGGGTAAGGGCATCAACAAGGAAAAGATCGCGCAGATCAAGAGCCAGCTCGGCTTGGACCAGAGCTATCCGGTGCAATTCGGCAGGTTCGCGCAGCAGGTGGTCACCTTTGACTTCGGCCGCAGCTGGAGTACGAACGAGCCCGTTTCCAAAATCCTCAAGCGTGAGATTCCCGTCTCGTTGACCTTGATGCTGCAGGTATGGATCTACGAGGCGATCATCGCCGTCACCATCGGCATGGCCGTGGCCTACCGGCGGGGGACGCTCACCGATCGCGCCATCATGATGATCTGTACGGCGGCGATGTCGATCAGCTTCCTGCTCTACATCGTGGTCGGACAGTACGTATTTTCCAGCGTGCTGGGCTGGTTCCAGCCGCTCGGTTGGTCCTCTGACGACTTTTGGCTCAACATCCGCAAGTATGCGCCGCTGCCCGTCATGCTCACGCTCATGGTATCGGTCACGCCCGCGCTGCGCCTGTATCGCTCCTTTATCGTCGAGGAAACCAACCACGACTACGTGCGTACGGCGCGTGCGAAGGGGGCGAGCGAGCGGCGCGTGATGTTCGTGCACGTGCTGCGCAACGCGGCTGTGCCTATCATCACCAATATGGCGCTGGAGCTGCCCTCGCTGTTCGTCAGCGCCTTCCTGGTCGAATTCGTCTTCTCCATCCCCGGTGTCGGCCGCGAAATCATCACGGCCGGCATCAACAGCGATTTCCCCGTGATCAAGGCGATCACCGTCTACACGGCCATCCTGACCATGGTGGTCAATCTGGTGGTCGATCTGCTGTACAAATGGCTCGACCCGCGCGTCGAGTTGAAGTGAGGCGTACCCGATGACAGACATCATAGCGGCCGCGCCCGCATCCACTTCCGCCCGCTCAACCAGCTATTGGCGTGCCGCATGGAAGCGCCTCGTCTCCAGCAAGCTCGCACTCGCCTGTATGGCCGTGCTGGCCTGCTATTTCCTGATGGCCGCCGCCGCGGCCCTCGGCATGGTGGGCGCTGACTGGAACACGGAAGTCGGCGTCTCCTTCGCCAACCCAAGCTTCGCACCGGACCTCGACAACCCGCAGGCCAAGAACAGCCTAGTCGAAGGCCAGCAGCTCGTGGTAGATCCCGAGACGGCAGTGCTCGACCCGCTCACGCCCTATAACGCCGAAGTGGACAAGCGCATGGCGCAGTACGGCGAGAAGACCGTCAAGCTGAAGACGGTGCTGCCCTTGGGCGGCGACAAATGGGGCCGCAGTATCCTCACCAAGGTGATCAAGGGCGGCGAGATTTCAATCTTCGTCGGCGTCGCCGCCGCGCTGCTCGCGACCATGATCGGTACGGTGCTCGGCGCCTTCAGTGGCTACTTCGGCGGCAAGATCGGCGACCTGCTGGAGTGGTTCTACAACGTCTTCACCTCGATGCCCTACATCCTTCTGGTGATAGCCTTCGCCACGGTGTTCCGGCACGGGGTCACCACCGTCATCCTGGTGCTTGCGTTTACCGGCTGGACGTCCGTTTACCGCCTGATCCGCGCCGAATACATCAAGCAGCGGGGCCGCGACTATATCCAGGCGGCGAACGCCATCGGCGCCTCCAATTTCCGCATGATGTTTGCCCACATCCTGCCCAATGTATCCCACCTGATCCTGGTGCAGGTGTCCCAGCTGGTCGTGGATTTCATCAAGTCCGAAGTCGTCCTGTCCTTCCTGGGTTTCGGCGTACCGACCGATTCCGTGTCCTGGGGCATCATGATCAATGAAGTGCTGGTCGAACTCGTGCTCGGCAAGTGGTGGCAGCTCCTGACCGTAGCCGTCGTCATGTCCACCTTCGTGGTGGCCTTCGGCCTCTTTACCGACCTCCTGCGCGATGCGCTCGACCCCAAGGCCAGCCGGCGCTGAGCGTAGATGAACATGAATAAACACGACAATCTACTCAGCGTAGAAAACCTGCGCGTGACTTTCCGTATGGGTGCGGGCGAGCGTTTCGAAGCGCTGAAGGGCGTCAGCTTCAGCGTGCCGCGCAATACGACGGTTGCCCTCGTCGGCGAATCGGGTTCTGGCAAGTCGGTCTCATCCATGGCCATCATGGGACTCCTACCCAAGTCGAATACGGAGATTTCTGCCGAGAGCAGGCTGATGTTCGACGGCTGCGACCTATTGGCCGAGACCGACGCGCAGCGTCGCGGTCGGGCCGGGCGCGAGATTTCCATGATCTTCCAGGACCCGATGACCTCGCTCAACCCGGTCTACAGGGTAGGCGACCAGATCGCGGAAGTGCTGCGCCTGCACAAGCCGATGAGCAAGGCGGCGGCACGCGAGCGCGCCGTCGAGCTGCTGCGCGAAGTGGGCATCCCCGACCCGGAAACGCGCGTGCGCAGCTTTCCGCACGAGATGTCGGGCGGCCAGCAGCAGCGCGTGATGATTGCCATGGCCATCGCCTGCGAACCTAAGCTGTTGATCGCGGACGAGCCGACCACTGCGCTCGACGTGACCATCCAGCGCCAGATCATCGAACTGTTGGTGAAGCTCAAGGCCACGCATGGCATGAGCGTGCTGTTTATCACGCACGACCTGGAACTGGTGCGTGAGATCGCGGATCACGTGGTGGTGATGCAGAACGGCGTGATCAAGGAGCAGGGGCCGTCAGCCGAGGTGTTCACGGCGCCGAAAGACCCCTACACCCGCGCCTTGCTGGCCTGCCGGCCCACCATCGATCGCCGCCCGATACGGCTGCCCGTGGTGGAGGACTTCCTGGCCGGGCGCGAGGGCCAGTTGCCACAAGGTGAGCGCCAACGTGGCGTCAGCGCGGAGGATCCTATCGTCCTAGAGGTGAAGGGCCTGCGCAAGACCTTCTCCGTCAAGACTGGCATCTTCAGGAGCCGCGAAGTCCCGGCCGTCAAGGACGTGTCGTTCAAGCTCGCGCGCGGCAAGACGCTGGGCATCGTGGGTGAGTCCGGCTCGGGCAAGACCACGCTGGGCAAGACTATCCTGCGCCTGCACAGCTGCCAGGGCGGCGAGGTGCTGTACGAAGGCAAGAACCTGCTGGATCTCAGCGATGGCGACTTCCGCCCCTATAAGCGCAAGTTGCAGATCGTCTTCCAGAACCCCTACGCCAGCCTCAACCCGCGCTTTACCGTGGGCGACGTGCTGCTGGAGCCCATGCGTATCCACGGCATCCACGACAATGACCGCGACCGCATCGACCACGTCGTTTCGCTGCTCAAGCGCGTGGGCATGCCCGACAGCGCCTTCCACAAGTATCCGCACGAATTCTCCGGCGGCCAGCGCCAGCGCATCAGCATCGCGCGCTGCCTGACCATGAAGCCGGAAATCCTCGTCTGCGACGAGTCCGTCTCTGCGCTCGACGTATCGGTCCAGGCCCAGGTCCTGAACCTGCTGCAAGAGCTGCAAGACGAATTCGGCATGAGCTACCTGTTCATCTCGCACGACCTCAGCGTGGTGAAGTACATCTCGGACGACGTGATGGTAATGAATAAGGGCGAGATGGTGGAGTACGCCAATTCGGACGAGCTTTACCGCGACCCCAAGCACCCTTATACGCAGAAGCTGCTCGCTGCGATTCCAGGAAGCCGCGCCAGTGCCTGATGGTCGGCGGCTGAACTGGGCGTGCTTGCCCGGTTGATGGGCGAATGCAGACCTTAGATCGATCTGGCCTTATAGGCGTATCGCCCAAATGAATGATGAATATATTGCGATGCGCTAATAGGCTAGGATTCCGACGCCCTTAACTCGCCTCATATTGAACTGGCAATAAGATAGACTGCAGTGGGCATGTCGGACCTTCGATCCTTTGGGAGGCCTGTATGCTCGACCTGTTTCTTGCACCCGCCATACGCATTTCGCAGATTCTCGATTTCCGTCGCAAGTTCATTTTGATCTTCCTTGCCGCGCTCGTACCCGGCCTGTGGCTACTCACGCGGCTCGTGATGACGGAGGGAGAAGACATCGCGCGCGACAAGGTCGAGTTGACCGGTATTACCGTGCAGTCCGATATTTCGCCGATCATTGCGGCGTTGTCGCGGCACCGTTCGCTCAGCATCAATTGGACACCTGATAGCAAGGCCAAGGACATGGAGATTGCCGATGCCGAGTATCGGGCCGACAAGTCGATACTGGCGCTGCGCAATGTTTTGACGGACGCCGACGATGTTGCCAAGCTCGACGTGTTGGACAAGAAATGGCTGGAAATCAAGGCTGCCTGGCGCGGGTATACCATTGCCACAAAGTTGCAATCGCATGCAGCGCTGATAGCCTCGTTCACGGATTTCTCCCATGAGCAGGCTGGGCGTACGGGCTTGCTGCTCGACCCTGATGCCGGTGCCTACTACCTGATCGTGACGGCGGTCGATCAGATTCCCCAAATTCGCGAAGACCTATCGCAGTCGCGCAGCAATATTGCTGCGATCAATCACGGCAGCGAACCCGACATTCGCATCGGCTATGCCGACTATCTGCTCAACCAGGCGCTTCCGGCAACGGTGCAGCGGGTGGACAGCGACATCAAATTGATGATCGCCACTGGCGGCGACGGCACTACGTTGACCAGTAAGCTGTGGCACAGCGCATCCCAGGAAGTGATGGCCTTGCGCCAAATTCCACTTCGGCAGCCCGGAGGTGCGCTCGACCCAGTGCAACTCGACGCTGCCTACCGGCAAATCCCCAAGGTGGCCGATGACGTCGAGGCGGTCAAACTGGCGATCTTCGACATATTGCGCAAGGGCGTGATTGGACCGCGGCTTGAGAGCGAAAGTCGTGCGCGCGACTTGCAGCTGTTCGCCGGCCTTGCCGTATTTGCGATCGTCGCCTATCTGATTGGGGGGTTCGCACGTGACGTTGGGCTGCGCGCCACGTCGCTTGAGCGCAGTATGCAGCGCGTGGCCGACGGCGACTTGACGACGATGATCGAACAGTCGGGCCGGGATGAACTGGGTCGCGTGATCGCCAGCGCGCACCGCCTTGCCTCGCGCCTACACGAGACCTTGGGCGAAATACGCCGTGGTGCGGACGACTTGAAACGGACGTCCGACACCATTGCAGCGTTGGGCACGCAGGTGGCCGTAGCAACGACGGAACAAAGCGATGCGGCTGCGCAGATGGCGGCGGCAGTGGAAGAGCTGACTGTCAGCATTGGTGTAGTCGCGAACGATGCGGGCAGCGCGCACCAGATTTCCGATGCGTCTGGCCGTAGTTCGGTCGAAGGCGCAGCCGTGGTGCAAGAGACGGTGAATGGCATTCAGAACATCGCCGAGCGCGTGCGCACGACAGCTACCTCGGTCGAGGAACTGGGCAACCTGGCGCGTGACGTGAACTCGGTCGTGTCCGTAATCAAGGATATCGCCGACATGACCAACCTCCTCGCGCTCAACGCTGCCATCGAGTCGGCACGGGCAGGAGAAGCGGGTGCTGGCTTTGCCGTGGTGGCCGATGCCGTGCGCAAGCTGGCGGTTCGCTGCGCTGGGTCGGCTCAAGAAATAGCGCTGATCGCCGACCGCATCCAGTCTGGCGCCGTGGCCGCTGCCCAGGACATGCAAGGCAGCATTGCCCAGGTCGAGATTGGCGTTGCCATGGCCGCAAAGGCAGGTAGCGCAATCGGCACTATCCAGGACGGTTCGCAACGTGTGGTGAGCGTCGTGAGCGCAATCTCGAATACTTTGCAGGAACAGGCCAGCGTGGCGGACGAGTTGGCGCGCAGCGTGGAGTCGATCGCCCAGATGTCGGAAGAGAACCGCCGTGCGGCTGTATCGTCGGCGGAGACGGCCGAGCATTTGCGCGTGCTGGCGGGCCAGCTCGAGTCCAAAGTCGGGCGCTTCAAGCTTGCGTAGGACGCAGAGAGTACACAGGAGAAGCGCAGAAACGACAACGCCCCGTATCATGTAATCCGGGGCGTTTTCTTGTCCGCTGAACGGTGGGCCGTTTGGCGATTACTTGGCGCGAGCCTTCGTCTTCATCGCCTCGCCGGCCACGGTGCCGGCTGCCTTCATGCTGGCATCGGCAAATTCCGTCACCTGGCGCGCGGCCTTGGTCAGGCTGTCGAAGGCGGCCTGGGTGGCGGCGAAGCTGGACTTCAGTGCAGACGACATGACGTCGCCACCGGCGGGCGATGCCTTGGAGACGTTCTCCAAGCCTTCGGCGAACAGCTTCTGGTTGGCCTGGGCCTGCTGCTGGGCCATATGCACCAGTTCGCCTTGTGCCTGGGCGGCGAGTTCATAGACGTTGCGCGACAGGTTCAGCAGGGAGCTGGCGGCGTGCTCGGTGAGTTCGGTGCGTACGGCCAGTGCCGATTGCACGTCCTTTACTTCCGACAAACGAGCTGCCGTGCGGGCAGAATCTTCCACCGTTTGCTTGGCTGTTTCGAGCTGGAGCCGGATCAGCTTTTCGGCGCCGTCGAGCGTCATGCGTGCGACACGCAGAGCGGCTTCTAGCTGCTGCTGGGCCAGGTCGTTGTATGGTGCTTGGGGCATATTGTGTCTCCTCAGGTTGGATGGATGCACGTGTGCGAATGGTTCGGGTATAGTTATGCTGCTTCGCACAACAAAATTCATTCTAGGAAGCGTGCCACACGCTGTCAATCTGAATTGTGCAATGCAGCATGATGTTCCAGGAGTCGGATGGCGGCTAACAAGCCGCTGATTAAAAACATAATGGGGACGCATATGGCCGATACCGACAAGCGCGTAATCAAGAAGTACCCTAACCGGCGTCTGTACGACACGGCGACGAGCTGCTACATCACCTTGGACGACGTCAAGCAGCTGGTGCTCGACAACGTCGATATCGTGGTGGAAGACGCCAAGACGCACGAAGACATTACGCGCAGCGTGCTGCTGCAGATCATCCTGGAAGAGGAAGCGGGCGGCGCCCCCATGTTCAGCTACGACGTGCTGACGCAGATCATCCGCTTCTACGGCCACGCCATGCAGGGCCTGATGGGCAACTACCTGGAAAAGAACATGCAGTTGTTCGCCCAGATGCAGGAGCGTCTGCAGGACCAGGCGAAGTCTGTATATGGCAGCGACAACCCAATGGCGGGCAATGCGAATCTGTGGGGCGAGTTCATGAAGTTTCAGGCGCCAGCCATGCAGAACATGATGACGAGCTATCTGGAACAAAGCACCAATATGTTCGTCGAGATGCAGCAGCAGCTGCAGGACCGCGCCAAGAACCTGTGGACCGGCTTCGGCTTCCCTCCTGGGACGGACGGCAAGAAGTAATCGGAGGCGGTACAAGCGTGTGAGCGGAGTCGGCCCCATGGTGGAGGCCGGCTTTTGCGTCTTTAGCGCAGGAAACTCCCGCCGTTGCGGCGTAAGTCGCTGTATAATATCGCGTTTTAAAATTTGAAAAGCTGTGCAAGCATGAACAAAGCTCCTCGCGTAGGCTTCGTAAGCCTCGGATGCCCCAAAGCCCTCGTCGACTCGGAACAGATCCTGACGCAACTGCGTGCCGAGGGCTATGCGATTTCGCCCAGCTATGAAGACGCCGACCTGGTGGTCGTGAACACCTGCGGCTTCATTGATAGCGCCGTGGCCGAGTCGCTGGATGCCATTGGCGAAGCGCTGAACGAGAACGGCAAGGTCATCGTGACGGGCTGCCTGGGCGCGCGCGAAGGTGGCGGCATGATCCGGGACGTACACCCGTCCGTGTTGGCGGTGACCGGCCCGCATGCCACGCAGGAAGTGATGGCGGCGGTGCATGATCACCTGCCCAAGCCGCACGACCCGTTCGTGGACCTGGTCCCGCCGCAGGGCGTGAAGCTCACGCCCACGCACTACGCCTACCTGAAGATTTCCGAAGGCTGCAACCACCGCTGCAGCTTCTGCATTATTCCGTCCATGCGCGGCGACCTCGATTCCCGCCCCATCCACGACGTGCTGCGCGAGGCAGAGAACCTCGTCAAGGCCGGCGTGAAGGAACTGCTGGTCGTATCGCAGGACACCAGCGCCTATGGCGTGGACGTGAAGTACAAGCTGGGTTTCCACAACGGCCGCCCGGTGAAGACGCGCATGACGGAGCTGGTGCAGGCGCTGGGCGAGATGGGCGTATGGGTGCGCCTGCACTATGTCTACCCCTACCCGCATGTGGACGAAGTGATTCCCCTGATGGCCGAAGGCAAACTGCTGCCTTACCTGGACATCCCGTTCCAGCACGCCAGCCCACGCATCCTCAAGCTGATGAAGCGCCCGGCCAATGCCGAGAACGTGCTGGAGCGCCTCAAGCGTTGGCGCGAAATTTGCCCGGAAATTACCATCCGCTCGACCTTTATCGTCGGCTTCCCCGGCGAGACGGAAGAAGACTTCCAGATGCTGCTGGACTTCCTGGAAGAAGCGCAGCTCGACCGCGTTGGCTGCTTCACCTATTCGCCTGTCGAGGGCGCGACGGCCAACGACCTGCCCGACCATGTCGACCCGGACGTGGCGGAATCGCGCAAGCAGCGCTTCATGGAAAAGCAGGCCGATATCTCGGCCCGCAAATTGCAGGCCAAAATCGGCCGCCGCATGCAGGTGCTGATCGACGAAATCGACGACAAGGGCGCCGTGGCACGTAGTTCGGCCGACGCACCGGAGATCGATGGCCTGGTCTATATTGGCGACGCCGATGGGCTCAAGGTAGGTCAGTTCGTGGAGGTCGAGATTACCGACGCCGACGAATACGACCTGTGGGCCGTCCGCGTCTGATCACCTCCTGCATCGAGCGCTCATGACCCTGACCGAACTCAAGTACATTGTCGCCGTTGCCCGCGAACGGCACTTTGGCCGCGCCGCGGCCGCCTGCTTCGTAAGCCAGCCAACCCTGTCGGTGGCGGTGAAGAAGCTGGAGGACGAGTTGGGGGTGACGCTGTTCGAGCGTTCGGCGGGCGATGTATCGGTCACGCCCATCGGCGAGCGCATCGTATCGGAGTCGCAGCGCGTACTGGAGCAGGTGCAGACGATCAAGCAGCTGGCAGAGCAGGGCAAGGACCCGCTGTCAGGCCCGCTGCGCCTGGGCGCCATCTACACCATCAGCCCCTACCTGCTGCCCGGGCTCATTCCAGCACTGCGCGTCAGTGCGCCACAGATGCAGCTGCGGCTGGAAGAGGACTACACGGCGCGCTTGGCTGAAATGCTCAAGCAGGGCGACATCGATGTGGCTGTGCTGTCCGAGCCGTTCCGTGAGGGCGGCATCGCCACGCAGGCAGTGTATGACGAGCCCTTCGTCGTTGCCACACCCAAGGGTCATGCCTGGGAAAGCCTCAAGCAAGTCGATCCAGCCCAGCTGGAAGAGGAGAACGTGCTGCTGCTATCGCCGGGCAACTGCTTCCGCGACCAGGTGCTGCAATCCTGCCCGGAGCTGAACCGCGAGGCGCTGCCGGCCGGCAGCAGCCTGCAGCGTACGCTGCAAGGCTCGTCCCTGACGACGATCCGCCATATGGTGGCGGGGGGCATCGGCGTGACTGTACTGCCGGCAACATCAGTCAACGCGGCCGACGAGCAGCTGCTGACAATCCGCCCGCTGGCTGAGCCCGTCCCGACGCGACGCGTCGTGCTGGCTTGGCGTCGCAACTTCCCGCGCCGCGAGGCGATCGAGGCTGTACGACAAGCCATCCTGAAGAGCGGGCTTGCACCAGTCACCATGCTGCCCAATGCCCAAGTCGAGTGACTAGCAGGTGCTTGATAGCTTTTTTAAATCAAATAACTAAAAACAATTAATTTCAATAATTGATTGAGGCTCTCTATGATTCGCTCATGTTCGATCAACCCTGAGCGATAGGAGAGCACCATGAGCAACGCCAACAGCAACTCCGTGACCATCAAGAACCTCGAGTCGGCCTTCGCCGGCGAATCCATGGCCCATATCAAGTACCGCTACTTCGCCAAGCTGGCGCGCGAAGCGGGCGACCTGGAAACGGCACGTGTTTTCGAAGAGACGGCCGACCAGGAGGTCATGCACGCCTTCGGCCACCTCGACCTGCTGTTCCCAAAGGATACGATGACGCCGTCCAAGGCACTGCAGTACGCCATCGACGGCGAAACTTACGAATACACCGAGATGTACCCGACCTTCCGCCACGAGGCCGTGCGCGAGGGCAATGAAGCGGCCGTGCGCGAGATCGACGAGCAGATCGAAGAGTCGAAGGAACATGCCGCGCGCTTCCAGCAGACGCTGGAAAAGGCGGCCAAGCGCTTCGCCGCCCTGGCAAAGGTAGAAGAGCGTCACGCCGCTCATTACCGCGAAACGCTGGCTAAGCTCGCAGCCTGATCAGACAACACCATACGAATCGATAGGAGAAACACCATGCGCAAGTTTGAATGTATTGTTTGCGGTTTCGTTTACGACGAAGCGATCGGCATGCCGGAAGACGGCATCGCTGCCGGCACGCGCTGGGAAGATATCCCGGCCGATTGGGCATGCCCGGATTGTGGCGTCGCCAAGTCCGACTTCGACATGGTCCAGGTCGCCTGATCGCCCAGTTTCCAGGAGACGCAATACGTGAGCGCACCCATCACCATCATCGGTACCGGCCTGGCTGGCTACAACCTCGCGCGCGAGCTGCGCAAGCAGGATGCGGAAGTCGCTATTCGCATCGTCACGGGCGACGCCGGCGACTTCTACTCCAAGCCCATGCTGTCGAACGGCTTGGCTGGGAACAAGACGGCCGCGCAGTTGGCCATGAAGCCAGCCAGCAAGATGGCCGAGGAGTTACGTGCCGATGTAGTAACGGGTATTCGCGTGACGGCCGTTGATGCTCAGGCGCATACGTTGGAAACGAGCGCCGGCAAATTTGAGTACAGCAAGCTGGTGCTCGCGATCGGCGCCGATCCGTTCACGCCGCCCATGGCTGGCGACGCGGTGGACAAGGTGATTTGTGTCAACGATCTGGCCGACTACGCACGTTTCCGCCAACTGCTGGAAGGCAAGCGTCGTGTGGCCCTCTTGGGTGCCGGGCTGATCGGCTGCGAGTTTGCCAACGACCTGGCCAGCCAGGGCATCGAAGTCGATGCCGTCGACCTGGCTGCCTGGCCGCTGTCGCGCCTGTTGCCGGAAGCGGCTGGCCGCCATCTGCAGTCGGCGCTGGCGGCGCTCGGTATCCGTTTTCATCTGGGTACGTCGACGGAATCGGTGGACGTATTCGGCGAGGGGTATCGCGTGCGCCTGGCCAACGGCGACTTGATCGATGCCGACCTGGTGCTCTCTGCCATCGGCCTGCGCCCGCGCGTGGAGCTGGCCCGCGCGGCAGGCCTGACGACGAACCGCGGCATCGTGGTCGACCGCCTGCTGCAGACCAGCGCGGCCGACATCTACGCGCTTGGTGACTGCGCCGAGGTAGAGGGCCACGTCCTGCCCTTCGTGTTGCCCATCATGCAGGCGGTGCGCGCCCTGGCGCCCACGCTGCTGGGTAGGCCGACGCCCGTCGTGTATCCGGCCATGCCCGTTGTCGTCAAGACGCCCGCCTGCCCGACCGTTGTGTCGCCGCCAGCGGCGGGTGCGGCCGGTAGCTGGCAGATCGAAGCAAGCCAGGACGCCGTGAAAGCCCTGTTCGTGGGGCCGGACGACCAGCTGCTGGGCCTGGCGCTCCTGGGTGCCGCCACCAGCGAACGACAGGCGCTGGCGCCACAGTTGCCTGCCATCCTGTCCTGACGCGGCCTGACGCCGCCTGGAAAGTGCTAATCTCGGGGTTGTCATCCATGATGTGGGCGACAGCCCGGATTGCGTGAACTCTCCAAACACCGACCCACTGGCCGAGCGCCTCGCCGCTGCGAAGCAATTGCATGGCGCCGGGAACTTTACCGAAGCCGAAGCTTGCTATCGCAGCCTGCTGGCCGATGCGCCCAATCATGCGGGTGCCGCATGTGCGCTCGGCGTGCTGCTATGGCAGCTGGGCCGGCTGAATGACGCCTGGGATGCGATGCAGCTGGCCACGGAGTTGGCGCCTGATGTTCTTCCTTACCTGTGCATCCGTGGGCAGCTGGAAGCGGCAGTCCTGCGTTGGGCTGAGGCGGAGGCTTCATTTTCTGTCCTCGTTCATCAGGATGCAGCCTCATTGGACGGTTGGATCGGTCTGGGTGGGGCTTCATATCAGTTAAGGCGCTATGCGGACGCTATCGACGCCTACCGCCGCGCGCTTGACTTGCAACCGGGGCGGGTAGAGACGATCAATGATCTTGCGCTTGCACTGGAGGCGGGCAGCTTGCGCGACGAGGCGATCCGGCTTTATCGAGAAGGCTTGTCGCTACACCCCGATTTCATCCCGCTCTACAACAACCTCGGCAACGCGCTGGTGGTGGCCGGGCAGCCGGACGAGGGGGCCGACATCCTGCTGCGCGCACTGCAGCTTGCACCGACCGTTGCCGAGCTGTGGTTCAACTATGCCAATGCCCTGGCAGTATGTACGGTAAGCGATCAAGCACTGTCCGCCTATCGCCGCGTACTGGAACTCGACGCCGGCCACGTCAAGGCGCATATCAATCTCGCCAATGTACTGCGCGCTCGTGGCGATCTTGCGGGAGCAGTCGGCTACTACAGGGAAGCGATTGCCCTTGATCCGCGCCAGCACGATGCTTATAGCAATATGAGCGCTACCTTGCTTGGCATGGGCAAGGTGGATGAGGCCATCGAGATGCTTGAGCAGGCATTGGTCTCGAAACCCGATTCTGCTATCGCCTACAACAATCTCGGGAATGCGCTGAAGGACGCCGCGCGTCTGGATGAAGCCATCGCCGCCTACCGCCATGCCGTGGCAATCGACCCGGGTAATATGGCCGCCTATGGCAACCTGTTGTACACGCTCAGTTTCCATCCTGGCTACGACGACCCTACCATCCTTGCGGAAGCGCAGCTTTGGGCAGCTCAGCAGCTCACGGCCAATCAGGCCGAGACAAGGCCCGGCCCGGCTGCGGATATGGCCGGGCGCAAGATACGCATCGGCTACGTATCGCCCAATTTCCGCAATCACTGCCAGGCGCTGTTCATGATGCCGCTGTTGGCGAATCACGACCGGCAAGCGTTCGAAATCTACTGCTACGCGCAACTGGCGCGGGCGGATGAGGTGAGCGACAAGCTGGCTCGGCACGCCGATGTCTGGCGCCTGACCTACGGGTGGTCGGATGAGCGCTTGGCGGACCAGATCGAGCAGGACGGCATCGATATCCTGGTTGACCTGACCATGCATATGTCCGATGGTCGCCAGCAGGTATTCGCGCGCCGACCCGCTCCGGTGCAGATAGCCTGGCTGGCCTACCCTGGCACCACGGGCAACCCGGCGATCCAGTATCGCCTGTCCGATCCGTGGCTCGATCCGGTGGGTTACCCGACCGACCAATACAGCGAAACGACGTTGCGCCTACCCGATACCTTCTGGTGCTACGACCCACTATGCGATGACTTGCAGCCCAATACGCCGCCTGTGCTGGCGACGGGACACGTCACGTTCGGTTGCCTCAACAATTTCTGCAAGGTGTCGGACGCATCGCTGTCGGTCTGGGCCCGGGTGCTTGCCCGCGTACCTGGATCCCGCTTGCTGTTGTTGTCGCCTATGGGCGGTCATCGGCTGCGCGTGTTGGATCGTATGACCGCGCAGGGCGTCGAGGCCAGTCGTGTCGAGTTCGTCGAATACCGCCCACGTCGCGACTATCTGCAAACTTATCACCGCATCGACATCTGCCTCGATACCCTACCGTATAACGGCCACACGACCAGCTTGGATGCCTACTGGATGGGTGTGCCGGTGGTGACGCAGGTCGGTACGACGGTGGCGGGCAGGGCAGGGTGGAGCCAGCTCAACAATTTGGGCCTGCCGGAACTGGCTGCGGCCGACGAAGCGGGTTTTGTCGACGTCGCAGTCAAGCTTGCGACTGACATCGCAAGGCTCGCTGCCCTGCGCACGTCCTTGCGTGGCCGCATGCAGTGCAGTCCACTGATGGATGCGCCGCGTTTTACCGCGGCGATCGAATCAATCTACCGGAGCGTGCGCGCGGTCGCCTAAAGGGCGGCAAGGGGCGGGGAAGCAGCCGCTCCTTGCGTCGCCGCCCGCTGCGCTACTTAGCCTTGACTGCCGTCGTTCTTCAGGCCCAATACTTCGATTGGCTCAATCGACGGCGGCACCGCAAACAGCGTCTCCGCCTGCGCCATCAACGCCTTGGCAATGGGGCCATCGACATGGGCCTGGCGGCCGGCTTCGTCATGGAAGGCATCGAACACGCCAAAGGTGTTGTGCGACAGGCGCAGGGCGAACCAGATTGGCGTTTGCGTTTCCTGATTGGCCAGCTCGAGGCCGGCTGCGAGGAAGTCGGCTACGGCTTGTTCCTTGCCGGGCTTGGCTTCGAGACGTGCGAAAAGGGCTAGCTTGATCATCATGAACTCCTTAAGGGCCTGGATAGGCGTTGTGTAGGTGAGTAATGGGCCGCGCGGTGAACGGTACTTTACAAAAGCACCGCGCCTATCGATACTGGCAACAATGACAACTTTGATATTGATATTGCCATGATGATTGCCATTCTAACCTTGGAGGGCGTATTTGATTCGGGCATCAGCATCGTGCTCGACGCCCTGCATACGGCAAACGAGCTGGCCCCGTTGGCGGGCATTGACACGCCGCGCGTCAATATCGAGGTCGTCGGGGTGAGGCCGAAAGTGCGCAGTGCCTTGGGGTTCGACATCCCCGTCAAATCGGCCGCAGACATTGCCGCTCCAGACTGGGTTATCGTCCCTGCCATTGGCTACAAGATGCCTGACGTGCTGCAAGCGGCGCTGGCGCGGGAAGATGTCATGGAAGCGGGCCTGCAGCTCCGGCGCTGGGTCGAAGAGGGCGCTCGCGTGGCGGCGGCTTGCGTGGGGACCTTCATCGTCGCGGAAAGCGGCTTGCTCGATGGCGAGGAGGCCACCACCACCTGGTGGCTTACACCCATGTTCCTGCAGCGTTACCCTAAGGTAAGGCTGGATGCCAATCGCATCCTGGTGCCGAGCGGGCGATTGCTCACGGCGGGCGCTGCGTTCAGCCACGTCGACATCGCCTTGTGGCTGATCCGCCAGCGCAGCCCGGAGCTGGCTTCACTGGTGGCGAAGTACCTGGTGGTCGACTCCCGGCCTTCGCAGACGGCCTATATGATCACCGATCACCTCGCCCACGCCGACCCGGTAGTAGAGCGCTTCGACCGCTGGGCGCGCGAGCGTCTCGATACGCAGATCACCCTGGACGAGGCGGCCACGGCCTTGGCAACCAGTAAGCGCACACTGTCGCGGCGGCTGGAGAAGGCGCTGGGCAAGACGCCTATCGAGTACATACAGGACTTGCGCATCGAGCGTGCCGTGCATCTGCTGAAGACCAGCAAGCACAGCGTGGACCGTATCGCCTCGCTGGTCGGCTACGCCGATGGCGTAACCTTGCGCTCGCTGTTGCGCCGCCGCCTGGGCAAGGGCGTACGTGAATTACGTACTGCATGAACCTGCCAGGAGTGCAATTTTGCGCCGTGTCGGCAATCGCCGCCTTCCGTTTGCGCAAATCAATCTGCTAAGATCAAAACCGCCGGATGTCGCCGCCGTGGCCGTTTTGGGTCTGCTGTGCGACAAAGAAAAAACAAAATCGGCACGCTGCCGGACTATCATGGCAAGCGGATTCAATGGAAGCATCGCATACGGATGATGCTCGGTGGATGAATATACGAACCTACAAGGTAGGTAGGAAGTACTCGATCATGCGTATTGGCTTGTTTGTCCTGGTCGCCTTATTCGTCACTGGCTGTGCTCAGTTTGGCGCCACAGGAACCGATGGCACCGCCGGCCAACAGCCCGGCAAGGTCGACAAGCCGGCACCGGCGGCGACGCCCGCACCCGCGGTCTCGGCGCCTGCCGCCACAGCAACTGTCAATGAAGACCCCCGTCGCATCGATTTTGGCCTGATGACGGTCGCGCTCGACGAGGCGGCCAAGACGAAGATCGCGGCGCTCGTTGTGCAGGCCAAGGCGGCTAAGAACGTGTCGGTGCGCGGTTATTGCGACCGTACCAAGATTGGCAACGCCAAGGACGCTGCATTGGCACGGGCCAAGGCTGTGCGCGACGAACTCGTGCGCGCAGGTGTGCCGGCCAAGAAGATTCACTTGCATTTCACCACCGACAAGCCCGATAGCAGCGCCGTTGTTTCTTTCGATACCAACGACTGACCGAGCCAGCTAGGCGGCCAGGTTGATGTGGGCGGGTGCAAGCCCCTTCATGTATCGCTCCCAGATCGCTTCGTAAGCACGTTCCAGATCGCGTACGCTCCTTGTCGTATCAAACAAGGGCTGCGTGTCGCGGTTCGCAGCCAATTTGGCCCGCAGTGCCGCCAGGCGTCCGCGATCCTGGCACAAGCCCACAATCAAGTTCTCGTAGTCTTCCAGTGATGTCGCTACCAACTCCGACATGTCGAGCGCATGGAGACAACTGGCCGAGACGCGGCTGCAGAAGCTCTTGCCACTGAGTGCCACCAGGGGCACGCCGGCCCACAGCGCGTCGGATGCTGTCGTGTGGCTGTTGAACGGATAGGTATCGAGTGCAAGGTCGGCAGCCGCAAAGCGTGCGATATGATCGGCTTGCAGGCGGGCGGGCGCGAACAGGATACGGGCGGGATCAATGCCGTGCTTGGCCGCCTCTGCGCATAGGTTCTCTTGTGCGTGCGCCTGGCCTTTCATCAACCATAGCGAGGCGTCCGGTACCCGAGCCAGCACGCGCATCCACACCTCAAAAACCAGGGGGTTGAGCTTATAGTGCTGGTTGAAACATACGAGGATTAGGGCGGACTCCGGTAGCCCCAGTTCGACGCGCGACGGCGTGGCGCTGACCTGCCGCTTGTTGTCGTTGATCTGGTAGCTATGGGGTAGGCGTATCAGCGCTTCGTCGTAAAACGGCTCGCAACCGGCCGGTGCCGTGACCGGGTCGGCAATCAGGTAATCGCAGTAGGGCGCGCCTAGCGTACCCGGGAATGCCAGATAGTGGACCTGCAAGGGAGCCGGGCGCCAGGCCATCAGTTCCGCTTTCGTATCGCGGGTCCAGCCCTTGAGGTCGATCAGGATGTCGACCTCGTCCGCCTGGATGCAGGCTGCGATCTCTGCCGGCGAGTGGTTCGGCAGATGGATGTAGCGGTCGAAGTCGCCAATGACGGCGTGTCGCGCTGGCGACTGGTCGTCCAGGCCGTAGTCGTAGCCGAACACCTCGAAGCGCGAGCGATCATGCCCGCGGAACAGACCGGCCGTGAGCCAGGTCGTCGCGTGGGAGAAGAAATCGCCACCGACGTAACCCAGTCGGATGCGCTTGCCGGCCGGTCGGGCGGCGAAGCTGCGAGAGGCCGCCGTATAGCCCCTGGCCCAACGGCGCGATACATCCAGCTGCCGTGCGGGGTTGTCGTCCAACGAGAGGAAGGAGAAGGGTGGAATCTTGACCGTGGCGTCGACGCTCAGCGTGTGCAACAGGGCTTGGCAGCGCTGCGACAGGCCGTCCCATTGCGCCATCTGCATGGCCATATAGAGGCCGCCAGCCTGCGCTTCGGCAAAGTTGGCCTGCAAGGCGGCGGCGCGGTCGTAGGCATCGAGCGAAGCGTCCCACAAATGCTGAACCTGGTAGAGCGCCGCCAGATTCTTCCAGGCAACCGCATAGTTTGGGTCCAGTTCGACGGCACGGCGATAGTGCTGCTCTGCGTGCACGACGTCGCCGCGCGCCTGCAACAGGGTCGCCAGGTTGTTGTGGGTGTGTGCCACACTGGCATCCATATCAAGGATATGGCGGTAGGTACGCTCAGCCAGCGCCAGGTCACCATGCTCGTGGGCCAGCACGCCCATATTGTTCCAGGCTTCCAGGTAATCCGGCGCCAATGCCACGCTTCGTTCGTACATTGCAAGCGACTCGGCGGGTCGGCCCATCATGCGCCAGCAGGTGGCCAGCGCGTTCATCAGCCGCGCGTCCGCGGGCATTTTCTGTAGGGCAACTTCATAGTCGGCCGCGGCACCGACCCAGTCGTGCGCGCCCTGCTTCAATGTGCCGCGCAAGGCCAGGGCCAGCGGCTCGTCGGCCGCGCGCGCCAAGCTTGCGCCAATGCGCGTGCGGCATTCGTCCAGCTTGCCGGCACGGAAGGCGATATGCGCTGCCAGCGCCCAAGCATCGGCACGGTCTGCGTGTTTTTCGAGCACCATCAGCACGAAATTGTCGGCAAGTCGGTATTCGCCACGCTCCATACGCTGACGGGCGATATCGAGGAGCTGGTCGGGTTTCATCGGCGTGGTCATGGGCCGATTCTAGCAGGGTGTCGCGCCTGGAAACGAAAACGCCCCGCACAGGGCGGGGCGCTGCTTACCGCTGCAACGGCGACGGTCAGTCGACGTGGTAGTTTGGCGCTTCCTTGGTGATCTGCACGTCATGGACGTGCGACTCGCGCATGCCGGCCGACGTGATTTCCACGAATTCGGCTTTCTCGCGCATCGTCTGGATATTGCCGCAACCAACGTAACCCATGGAGGAGCGCAGGCCGCCCATCAGCTGATGGATGACCGCAGCCAGCGGGCCCTTGTAGGGTACGCGGCCTTCGATGCCTTCCGGCACGAACTTGTCGGTGTTGGCGATGCTGTCCTGGAAGTAGCGGTCGCTCGAACCTTGCGACATGGCGCCAAGCGAACCCATGCCACGGTAGCTCTTGTAGGAGCGGCCCTGGTACAGCTCGACTTCGCCCGGCGCCTCTTCCGTACCGGCGAATAGGCCGCCCAGCATGACGGCGTGGGCGCCAGCCGCGATGGCCTTGGCGATATCGCCGGAGAAGCGGATACCACCGTCGGCGATCAGGGGAACGCCGGTTCCAGCCAAGGCATCTGCCACATTGGCCACGGCCGAGATCTGCGGCACGCCGACGCCAGCGACGATACGGGTAGTACAGATGGAACCGGGGCCGATGCCGACCTTGACGCCGTCGGCGCCGGCATCGACCAGCGCGCGGGCGCCGGCGGCCGTGGCGATATTGCCGCCGATCACCTGCACGGTCGGGAAGTTCTTCTTCACCCAGCTCACGCGGTTCAGCACGCCTTGGCTGTGGCCGTGCGCGGTGTCGACGACGATCACATCCACGCCGGCTTCCACCAGCAGGGCAACGCGCTCATCCGTGTCGCCGCCTACGCCTACGGCAGCACCGACGCGCAGGCGGCCGAGGCTGTCCTTGGCCGCGTACGGGTGTTCGGTAGTCTTGATGATGTCCTTGACGGTGATCAGGCCGCGCAAATGGAAGGCGTCGTTCACGACCAGCACGCGCTCCAGGCGGTTCGTATGCATCAGGTCACGCGCTTCGTCGATGCTGGCGCCTTCGCGCACGGTAACGAGTTTGGCTCGCGGCGTCATGATGCTTGAAACGGGAGCATCCAGCCGCGTTTCGAAACGCAGGTCACGGTTGGTGACAATGCCGACGACCTGGCCGTTGTCTTCAACGACTGGCAGGCCGGAAATGCGGTGATGGCGCGTCAGAGCCAGCACATCGCGGACGAGCATGTCCGGACGGATGGTGACGGGGTCCTTTACCACGCCACTTTCGTAGCGTTTTACTTTCGTGACTTCCTGTGCCTGGGCGCGCGGCGACATATTCTTGTGGACCATGCCAATACCACCTTCCTGCGCCATGGCAATGGCAAGGCGGGCTTCGGTCACGGTATCCATGCAGGCGGATACGATGGGCAGGTTGATCCGGATGTCGCGCGTCAACTGCGTGGACAGGTCGGCTTCGGGCGGAAGGATCGTGGAATGGGCGGGGACGAGCAGGACGTCGTCGAAGGTCAGCGCTTTTTGGATCACTCGCATGGCTAAGTCCTTGGCGGCAAAAAACGATTATACAGCAATTCGACAGCCTCAGAACATGCATAGGCATGTTGCATTTTCGGTAGGGACACGCTGAACGATCCCGGGGAATCGTTCAGCGTGTCCCGAGATGCGGTGGGTGTTGTATCGCAACCCATCGAACCGCCAAGGCAGTGCGCTTGCGGCCTGCCTTGGGCTATTCTTCAGGCAAGACAAGGCGATTTGTCACGGCCACAAGAACGAGGAGACTCATGAAGCCTGACAGGGATGCAATCGTCGGACTTATCATGTCCGGCGGCGGCGCACGTGCGGCCTACCAAGTTGGAGTATTGCGCGCCATTGCAAAAATGCTACCCGCAGACGTAGCCAACCCGTTCCCCATCATCTGCGGGACCTCGGCCGGCGGCATCAATGCCGCGTCGCTTGCCTCGGGCAGCCGCCATTTCCGTAGAGCCGTCTGCAAGCTGGAGTTCGTGTGGAAGAACCTTTCCGTAAGCGAGGTCTACCGCACCGATTTCCGCTCCATGTCCCGGCACTTCTTCCACTGGGTCGGTTCGCTCTTTTCCGGTGGCATGGGCAAGCACAATCCCAAGTCTTTCCTCGATAACGCGCCCTTGGCAGGGTTGCTGGAAAAGCTGATCGATTTCGACGGCATCCAGGCCTCCATCGATAACGGGCACCTGAAGGCCTTCAGCATCACGGCGTCCGGCTATAACTCGGGTCAATCCGTCTCCTTCTTCCAGGCCGCGCCGGATGTGGAGGGCTGGAACCGTGCACAGCGCGTGGGTACGCGGGCGCGCATTGGCATTCAACATCTGATGGCGACGTCGGCCATTCCCTTCGTGTTCCCGGCTGTTCAGATCAACCGAGAGTGGTTCGGCGACGGTTCCGTGCGCCAGGTGGCGCCGATCAGTCCAGCGCTACACCTGGGCGCGACCAAGGTGCTGGTGATCGGCGTGTCGCCGCCGCGCGAGGACCCGATCGAGCGCCTTTACGCACCCGACTATCCCTCACTGGCTCAAGTGGCGGGCCACCTGATGAACAGCGTGTTCATCGACGGTATGGAAGTGGACCTGGAGCGGATGACGCGCGTGAACCGCACCTTGTCCTTCATCCCGGAGGAAGTGAAAGCGCGGCGCGATGTGCAGCTGCGCGAGGTGGATATTCTGGTGATCGCGCCGTCCAAGCCGTTGGAGCAGATCGCCTCGCGCCACGCCGGACATTTCCCATGGACCATGCGCTTCGTGCTCGGCGGCTTGGGCGCCTTGCGGCGACAGGGTTCCGTGCTGGCGTCCTACCTTTTGTTTCACAAGCGCTACGCTCGTGACCTGATTGAGCTGGGATATAGCGATGCAATACGGCGTCGCGAGGACATCCTGCGCTTTCTCGGCTATGATCCCGAGCAATTTGCGTCGACCGAGGATTGAGCCTTGCTGCGCCGTTTGTGCCTTTGCCTGCTTATCGTCCTGCTCTCTGGCTGCGCGATGATGTCCAATCTGCGCCAGCGCATCCACGCCATGGGTTCGCACGACAATGCGGAACCCGCGTCGCAAGAGGGCAGGCCGGGTGTGATGGAGCCCTCTGGCGTGCCCTCCTCGGCGCCCGTTGGCAAGGCTAAGCTGCTCAAGGCGCCCAGCGACTGGGGTGAGTTGGCACACGATGCCGCCTACCGCATTTCGCAGCGGGCCACGCAGGTGCCGGAGATTTCCAGCCACCTCGTGTACGTATCCGAGCCGACGCTCGCTACACCGTTTGCCGTTGCCTTGCGCAAGTATGTGCAGAGCAATCTGGCTGAGATGGGCATCACGGTGGCCCAACATAGCGAGACCAGCGCGCTGGTGCTCGATATCGACGTGCAGTCGCTCAAGCTGGCGAGCGGCATGCAGGTGGTCGTGTCGACCTCGATCGGCAATGGTCGCATCTACCTGTTCCGCAATACCGAGGCCTATGCCGTCAACCAGGCGGATACGGGGCTGTACGATGCTTCGCTGCTGCCGCCGCCGCCCTTGCCGCCGTCGCCCGTGAAGACGATGACCGTGACGGGGCAGCACTGATGCGCGCGCCTCTGCTGACGATGTTCAAGGCCGCAGCGATGCTGGGCCTTCTTGGGCTGATGACTTCCTGTGCCCACTACCAAGCCGGCGTCAAGAACCCCGTCATCCGCGCCAGCTACGACGCAGCCGACCAATTGATTGCGCTAGCCAAGCCACCCGTCAACAACGATGCGCCGCTGATCGTGGCGACGTTTGTCGACATCGACAAGCTGGAACAGGCGTCTACCCTGGGCCGGGTGTTGGCGGAAGAGGTGGCTGCGCGGTTGACGCAGCGTGGCTACCACATCATCGAACTCAAGTTGCGCGGCAGCGTGTACGTACGTGATGGTACTGGGGAACTCATGCTGTCGCGGCAGGTCAAGGAGCTGTCGCTGTCGCACAATGTGCAGGCAGTGGTTGTGGGCACCTATGCGCCCAGCCCGGAAAAGCTGTTCCTCAACCTGAAGATCGTGCGGCCCACGGACAATGTCATTCTGTCCGCCCACGACATTGCCCTGGACCTCGACGATACGACGCGGTCCTTGCTGATGTCGGACGTGCCCTGATCCATCACCCGAAGCAAAACATGAAACTGCCAGTTTCCCGTCGCCTGGGCTTCATCGCCATTTTTCTTGCTTGCGCCGCGATGATCGCGTTTGCGCTCTACCTGCAGTACTACAAGTTCCTCAATCCTTGCCCGCTCTGCATTTTCCAAAGGGTATGCGTGTTGGCTACGGGCCTGATCGCGTTGCTGGGAGCCATTCACAATCCCAAGTCCGATATGGGTGGACGTGTGTATGGCTTCCTTACCCTCGTAGCGGGCGCCACTGGCTTCGGCATCGCCGCGCGCCACACCTATATCCAGTATTGGCCACCGGCCGATTCTGCCTCATGCGGCGCAGGCCTCAATATGATGCTGCAGACGCAGCCTTTCCTGCACGTGCTGAAAGTCGTGCTGTACGGTACGGGGGAATGTGCGCAGATCGACTGGACGCTGCTGGGGCTGTCCCTGCCGGGCTGGTCGGCAATCGGCTTTGTCGGCCTGATGGCTCTAGCGCTGTGGGTGGGCTTTACCGGTCGCCGCCGATAAGGTGGTTGTGCAGGCGGTGAAGGAGGTTTACGCCGCCATTAGCTGGTTGAGTTCCTGCGTCGAAATCTGCTTCTGTAGTTTCTCGGCAGCAGCGCCATCCTGGGCTAGGAAGTAGAAGAACTCGCGCGCCAGGCTGACGAAGGTATGCCAACGCTCCTGGTGCGGGAACAGGGTGAGGATCTTATCGACGCCGGCGCGGTAAGTGTCCGTATTCTGCGGTGCGTCGCGGATGGTGAATACCAGCAGCTTCATCAGGCGCATGCGTGCTTCCACATTGCCGTCGTCCAAGCCGGCCCGCTTCAGTTCTTCGTTGTAGCGTACCAGGCTCTTCAATTGATGCAGCTGGCGTTCCAGTTCCACGATGGTGCGCTGCGACCAGGCGTCCGCATCCATCAGCCGTATGGCTTCCGTCAGGTTGGAAGCTGGCGCTGCCACCGCGACCGTTTCGCTGGGACGGCTCGTCGGTGCACTGGTAGCCTCGCCCGTCCAATAGGGAAAGAATTCCCGCACCATGTCCAGGAAGCTGGTTTCTGCCGGGAAATTGCGCAGCGTGGTCTCTGCTGCCGTGCGATAGCCATTGCCGTCTTGTGGTAGGTCGCGCAGGGTAGTCAGCAGATGGCGCAGGAAGTGCCGGGCGAGCGTCAATTGCTTGGTCGCCACGCCACGTTGTTTGAGATGTTCCGAGTAAAGTTCTAGTGCGGCGTCTGGGCTTGGTCGGCTCATGTTATTGGGCTTGCTCTATCTCGGCTGGGTAGGGAGCCTCTGA
>JAFAKZ010000368.1 GCA_019234745.1 Burkholderiales bacterium | reverse complement strand
GCGAAGCGCAATGCACCGCCCGTTTGAGAGTGGACGGTGCGTTGCGCTTCGCTTAGCAGCACGCCTACTTTGGCGTCATGTTGGGCGACCTTAGTCCACCACCACAATCCGCCCATTCATCTCCTCATGCCCCGAGCCGCAGAAGTTATCGCACAGGAAGTCGTAATTACCCACCTTATCCGCCTTCACGTGCACGCGCGTGACCTTGCCCGGCGGCAGGTCCACGCGCAGGCCCAGGTCGGGCACCTTGAAGCCGTGCAGGAAGTCGAGCGACGTGAACTCCAGCGTCACATCCTCGCCGCGTTTGATGGTGATCTCGGCCGGTGTGTAGTGGAAGCGCTGGGCGACAACCTTGATGACCTTTTCGTCGCTGGCCGGGGCGTCCGCCGCACGTACGGCGAGCGCGGAAAGGACGCCCACCGCCGCCAGCAGTGACAAGAGCACAGAGGGTTTCACACGCATGATCACCCCTTGTTCACGCCGAATTCATTGAGCGCGAAGGTATAGCGCATCGGCGACGCTTCCACCTCGCGGAAGCCCAGGCCCTTGTTCGGCTGGGCCGGGTCCCAGGGCAGCGGCGTGCGCTTGTCCTGCGAGCCAGGGGCGGGCAGCGGGAAGATCAGCGATTTGGCCGCGTGATGGGCGATATGGCCCGTCATATGGTGGTTTTCCTGGTGGATATGACCGTAGAACACGGTGACGTTCTGATAGGGCATCAGCGCTGCCATCACCTTGTCGCCGTCGCGCGTGGCCCAGTCCCACTTCGGTACGAGGTCGAACAGCGGGCGGTGGGTAAGGATGACGATGGGGGCATCCTTCGGCAGCTTCGCCAGCTCGCCCTGTAGCCAGGCTATCTGCGCATCGCCCACGCTGGCGCCTGGGTCCGATACATTGTCGAGCGTGATGAAGTGCACGCCCTTGTGCTCGAAGGTGTAGTGCGTGGGGCCGAACAGCTCGATAAAGGCGGCGCCGCGGTCGAGCGAGGCATCGTGCTCGCCAGGGATGAAGTAGCGGCGCTGTACCTTGAGGTCCGCCACGATCTGCTGGAACTGGCGCATGCGCTCGCGGCGCTCGTCCGGGTCGTCCGTCGTGTGCGTCAGGTCGCCCGTGAACACGATGAATTCCGGCTGTACGGGCAGGGCGTTGACGGCCGCGACCGCGTGCTTGAGCGTATTGGCCGCATCCGGGTTGGGCGCGCCGCTGAAGCCCCAGTGCGAGTCGGATAGCTGCACGAAGAAGAAATCCGAGTTGGCCGATTGGCCCGGCCCAAAGGCGCTGGCGCAGCCGGCCAGGCCGGAGACGAATACGGCCCCGCCACCCACGGCGGCGAGTTGCAGGAAGTCACGTCGATTGAGCATGGTGGTCTCCATCAGATAGTCGTAGGTCGTGAACGGATGCCGCATTGGCGGCGCTTATCTGCAATACGTCGGTGGGGGTGAAAATATTCCCTAGTTCTCATCGCGCACCCGTAGGTTGGCGCTAAGCGCACCGAAGCCCAACACTGCTACTTATTACCGACCAGTGTTGGGCTTCGCAGAGCTCAGCCCAACCTACGGGAATAAATTCCTACGCCCACCCGTATACCTATCAAGGCGCTGTCTTATTCGCTCACGCTCTTGAGGAAGGCAATCAAGTCCGCCCGCTCTTGTGCGCTGTCCACCTTGAAACCCATCTTCTGCCCGGGGACGAGCTTCTCCGGGTCGGCCAGCCAGCGGTCCAGGTTCTGCGGCGTCCAGGTAAGGCCGGACGCCTTGAGCGCGGGCGAGTAGTCGTAGTTGGGTGCGGCGGCGGCAGCGCGACCGAATACGCCCTTGTGGGCGGGGCCGATGCCGTTGTACTTCACGCTGTGGCAGGCAATGCAGCGCTCCTGGTAGAGCGCCTTGCCATGTACGGCATCGCCGGCCGGTTCGGCGACAGCGACTAGGGCGGACAGGGCAAGCAAGAAATGTAAGGGATGCATGGTAATTCTCCGTCTGCGATCGGAATGATCGCCTCACAGCTACTACGCTGAGAGTGGGACAAATATTCCCAGACGGGTTGAGAGGCTGAATTGATCGACAAGAACAAGCGCTTCGAGGCGCTGTTGCTGCCGCATATGGATGCGGCCTACAACCTGGCGCGGTGGCTTTTGCACGACGGGCATCTTGCCGAAGACGTGGTGCAGGATGCCTACCTGAATGCCTTCCGCTTCTTCGACACCCTGCGTGGCGAGGCGGCGAAGCCGTGGCTGCTCGGCATCGTACGC
>JAFAKZ010000328.1 GCA_019234745.1 Burkholderiales bacterium | reverse complement strand
ACGAAGCGCCAATGACCCGACGTACCAAGGGCCTGCTTTTCCTCGAATCCTTCCTCGGTAACTTCCTGTTCACGATCTGCATGCTGTATGGCGTGAGCATGACGAGCGCCGTGTCGGCGGGTGTGATCATGGCGGCCATCCCGGCCGTGGTGGCGCTGTTGAGCTGGGTGTTTCTGCGCGAGCAGCTCAGTCTGCGCATCTGGGGAGCGGTGGCCTGTGCGGCGTGCGGTATTGCGCTGCTGGCCATGAGCAAGTCCGAAGCCGCGGCCCATGATACGCATTCCTGGCTGGGCAACGTATTGGTGTTCGCCGCTGTCGTGTGTGAAGCGTCCTATGCAGTGATCGGCAAGAGCCTGACCCGCGTGCTCACGCCCAAGCGTATCACGGCACTTATTAATCTGTGGGGCCTGGTGCTGATGACACCATTCGGCCTCTACCAGGCGCTGCACTTCAACTTCCACAGCGTGTCGCTTGGCATATGGGCGCTGCTGCTGTTTTACGCGCAGGCGGCCAGCGTGTGGACGGTATGGCTGTGGATGACGGGGCTTAAAGGGGTACCGGCCAGTCAAGGCGGCGTGTTCACCGTGATGTTGCCCATTGCGGCGACGGCGGTAGGCGTGGTGATCCTGGGCGAGCCCTTGGGCGGCACGCGCATCGTGGCCTTTGGGTTTGCGTTGGCAGGTGTGGTGCTGGCGACCTTGCCGGGGTCGCGCGATACGCTACCCGTTCATTGAGCCCGTCCCGATAGGCTAGGCAATCTGTCCTAGCAGGGCAGTGGCGGCATCAAATTCGAAGTTACGAATGTGCCAGTCGAGCCGCGTCAATGTCTTCTCGTCAAACACTCGCTGCAGTGCCGTACGCTGGCTATCGAAATACACCGGCGCATCGCCGCTCGACGCGCTCAACAGCTGCTGCAGGCGCATGAATACCCCTGTCGTGATGGGGTCGAGCGCCGGCTTGTCGGCGGCGCGCTTGGCGTCGATGGATGGCAGCATCGTGTCGAGCTGCGTCAGCAGCGCGTCGAGCGCCTTGTCGAAGGCCTGATGTACGGCGGCCAAGTCTACGCAGGTCTGATCCGGCTGCTGCGCAGATTGCAGCGCAAGCTCCATGGCGTCCGCGCTGCGCTGCAGCCGCTTGGCGCCTATGCTGCCAGCCAGGCCCTTGATGGTGTGGGCTGCTCGCTGTGCATCGGCGTAGTCGCCGTGCAGCAATTGGTTGGTTAGCCTCGCCTGTGTCTTGCGCTCGTTGACGCGGAACTTCTCCAGCACTTTGAGGTAGAGCTGGCGGTTGCCCGCCATGCAGTGCAGGCCGACCACGCTGTCGAGTTCAGTGAGCGCGTCGAAATCCACGCCGTGCGTGGGCCGGCTGGCAAACGTATTGGCCGTGCTCGATAGCGGGCTTTGCTGCAGCGGGCGCTGCGATAGCCAGTAGGACATCACTTCGAACAATTGGTCTGGCTCGATGGGCTTGCCCAGGTGGTCTTGCATGCCTTCGTCCAGGCAGCGCTGGCGGATATCGGCCATGGCGTGCGCCGTCATGGCGATGATGGGGATGGCGTCAAAGCGGCTGTCGCGTCGGATGGCGGCTGTCGTCGCATGACCGTCCAGCCCGGGCATCTGCAGGTCCATCAGGATCAGGTCGTAGGTATTCGGCGCGTCGGCGGCGAGACGGTCGAGCGCTGCCAGGCCTGAGTCCGCGATCTCGACGCGCATGCCGGCTGATTTGAGCAGCTCTGCCGCAATCTCCTGATTGATGTCGTTGTCTTCCACCAAGAGTACTTTGCGGCCACGCAGCACGCGCATTTGCGCATTGGCGGCGGTGGGTTCGGCTGCAGCAGCCGTTTCGCTGGCCAGTTCAAAACGCACTGTAAACCGGAACACGGAACCTTTGCCGTAGACGCTGTCCACGCGGATATCGCTGCCCATCAGCTGCAATAGACGGCGCGAAATGGACAGGCCCAGGCCGGTGCCGCCGTACTTGCGGCTGGTCGAGCCGTCGGCTTGGGTAAAGGCCTCGAACAGCTTGTCGATCTGCGCCTGCGTCATGCCAATGCCTGTGTCCTGCACGGTAAAGGCCAGGCGTACGGCGCCCGGTTCGCGCGCGGCCAGCCGTATGCCGATGCGCACCTCGCCCTCGTCGGTGAACTTGATGGCATTGTTGGCCAGGTTCACCAGCACCTGGCCCAGGCGCGTCGGGTCGCCCAATACATGGCGCGGGATGTCGGAGGGGCAGTCCAGCAGGAAGTTCAGGCCCTTTTCGGCCGCGCGCTGCGCGTTCACCGTCTCGATATGCTCCAGCACGTCGTCCAGCGAGAAAGCTACGTGCTCGACCTCCAGCTTGCCGGCCTCGATCTTGGAGAAGTCCAGGATCTCGTTGATGATGCCGAGCAGCGATACGGCGGAATGCTGGATCTTGGCGATGTAATCGCGCTGCTTGGGCGGTAGGTCGCCGCGCAGCGCAAGGTGTGCGAGGCCGATGATGGCGTTCATCGGCGTGCGGATTTCATGGCTCATATTGGCCAGGAATTCCGTCTTCAGGCGCGCCGTCTCTTCAGCCTTCTGGCGGCCGATGCGTTCGGAGTCGACGGCATGCTGGTTCGCCAACACCATCAGGTCGAACATCTTGGTGCCATTGAGCAGTACAGCCTGGCGGCGGGCGAATTCCACGTGGGCCGCCAGCGCACCTGCCAGGTCGTTCATGGCCGTGCGGCACAGATAGATTTCGTGGTGCACGTCCATCACCAGCCAGAGCGAGTCGCACTTGTCGAACACGTCGTCGGCCGACTGCAGCGCGTCGATGGCTTCCACATGGCGACCCTGCTGGCGCCGCAGGCTGCCCTTGGCCCAGGCCAGGTAGACGAGATAGGGCTCGGCACTGGCGAGGTCGCCGCGCACGCGGCGTGCGTCGATTTCTGCCTCGACCTTGGCGACCCAGGCTTCCGCCAGGTCCCAGCGCGAGGGGTGGCGCGCGGCGATATAAATGGCGGTGAGATAGCCTTCGAGGATCTGGTATTCCAGCTTTTCCTCGCCGAAGCGGCTCATCCACTGCGCGATGGCGGCTTCCGCCTCGGAATGCTCGCCCAGCGCGATGCAGGCACGGGCCAGCAAGGGCAGGGCGTTGCGCAGGCGGTTGAACAGGTCATGTGTTTCGGCCAGCGTCATCACTTCGCGCAGGCAGGCGCGCGCTTCCACGAAGTTGCCGAAATTGAGCTGGGCATCCGCGATATTGCGCAGGCTCAGCGACACGATGGCCGGCACGTCGATCTGCCGCGCCAGTGCCAAGGATTCGTAGCTATAGCGCAGGTAGGCGACGTTGTCGCGCCGGCCTGCTGCCACGCACAGCAGCGCAACGTAAGCCGTATAGCGGTGTACCGGCTCCATCTGATGCAGATGGGGCAGGACTTCGCGCTCCAGGATGTCCTCGGCCTGGTCGCTGCGGCCCAGGTAGTAGAGCAGGATGCTGCACTGCACGTGCACGAGCCGGATGCCTGCCTCGTCGCCCAGCGTTTCGAACTGAGGCATGAAGGACAGGTAGGCGTCCAGCTGCTCGATGTTCGGGCTGCGCAGTGAGTCGGCGATCAGCATAAAGAAGCGCGCCCAGGTTTCGTCGCGCAACTTCTCCGGGCCATCGCACAGGGCAAGCGCCGCTTCGGCCAGGGCGCGGCCTTCCGCTACATTCTTGTAGCGGACGGGCCAATATTGATCGAGCAATGCGCGGGCGGCGGAACGGGGCGTCATCTAGCGTTCTGTGTCTTTGATGCAAAGTGCGGATGCAGCAGTGATTGTACGGCACGCCTGCTGTCGGGAATTGCCGGAATCTAATCGAAGATCATGCTGGCGTCATCACCCATTTGTGCGACAGGTTAGCCATGGCAATAGTAGCGGGCAAGCGTTGCGAGGATAACGCACTTTGCGCCAAAGGCATGCCCAAAAAGAAACGGGCAGGGAATCCTGCCCGGACTGCAACGGTTCAGCTTGCATCAACCTAGTGGTCGGCCGGATTGCCGCGCGAATCCGCCCTACCGTTACTGCGCGCTGGCGGTCTTGTCGGCGGTATTCCACCAGCCGCCACCTAGCGCCTGTATCAACATGGCCGAGTCGCTCAGGCGGTTGGCCTGCGCATTGATCAGCGCCAAGCGCGACTGTAGCCAGGCCTGCTCGGCGGTCGTCACCGTGATGCTCGGCACATTGCCCAGCTGCTGCTGCGCCAGTGCGATGTCGAGGCCGCGCTTGGCTGTCGTCTCGGCGTACTGGTTGGCGCGCAGGGCGTCGGCGTCGGACTCGATGGCGTGCAGCGTGTCGGCCACGTTCTGGCAGGCCGCGATCACTGTCGAACGGTACTGCGCGGCCGCCTGGTCGTAGGCGGCCTGTGCCGCACCCTGCTTATGCTTGAGCGTGCCGGCGTCGAAGATCGGCTGCGTGATGGTGCCGCTGATGCTCCAGAACTCCGTGAGCGATTTGAACAGATCTTTCAGTTCCGTCGCGGCACTGCCGTAGGAGCCGTTGATCTGCACATTGGGCAGGCGGTTGGCGATGGCGACCCCGACCTGCGCGCTGGCCGCATGCAACTGTGCTTCGGCCGAACGCACATCGGGGCGCTGGTCCACCAGCTTGATGGGCAGGCTGACCGGCAGATTCTGCGGCAGCTGGATGTCGCGCATGTGAAACTGGGCGGCCGGCTCGTTGGCTGGCAGGTCGCCCACCAGCGCCGTCAGCAGGTCGCGCTGCTGCGCCAGCTGTTTCTCCAAGGGCGGCAGGGTGGCCTGGAACTGCGCCAGTTGCGTCTCCTGCGCCATCACGTCCGTATGGGCTGCCTGGCCCAGCACCAGCTGCTGGCGATAGGAGTCCAGCACCTTCTGCTGCGCGTCGACGAGCTTGCGCGTGGCGTCCACCTGATCGCGCAGAGAGGCTTCCTGAATGGCCGCCATCACCACGTTCGATGCCAGCGTGATGCGCGTCGCTTCTAGCTGGAAGCGCTGGTACTCCTCTTGCGCTGCCAGCGATTCGACCTGGCGGCGGTTCGCGCCGAACACGTCCGGCACGAAGGACACGCTCAGTTCCGCCGTGTGCAGCGAGTAGTAGTCGTAGCCGGATGAGGCGGGGCTGGCCAGCGTCGTGGCGATGCGCTGGCGCGTCGGGTTGAAGCTGCCGGTCACGCTGGGGTAGTAGGCACCGCGCTGCGCCGCCGTCGTCTCCCTGGCCTGGCGCAGGGCTGCCTGCGCGGCTGCGATGCTGGGATTGCGCTCCAGCGCGCGCTTCACAAGATCATTCAGCGCCGGCGAGTGGAACAACTCCCACCACTGCGCCGGGATATCGCTATCCACGGCCAACTGCTGCGCGCTGCCCGTGGCTGCGTCGCCCACCTGGGCGGGTAGCGGCTTGGCAGTGTAGGCGTTGGCTTCCGGTGCGGCAGGGCGGTGGAAATCGGGGCCCACCGCGCAGCCGCCCAGCATGGCTAGGGCAACGGCCAGGCCGACGGGGCGGAGTTGGGTAAACATTGCATGCTTCGACATGATCAGACCACCCTTTCGTGCGGCTCGTCAGCAGCGCGGCCTGCGGAGCGGCGCTCGATGACGTAGTAGTAGGTGGGAAGGATATAGAGGGTCAGGAAGGTGGCGACGACCAGGCCGCCGACGATCACCGTCGCCAGGCCGCGCTGCACGTCCGTACCCACACCGGTAGCCAGTGCCGCGGGCAGCATGCCCACGGTCGCCACCGTCGCCGTCATCGTCACGGGGCGGAAGCGTTCCACGGCGGCTGTCAGTACGGCCTCGCGCAGTTCTATACCTTGGGCGCGCACACGGTTGAAGTTCGCCACCATGATGATGCCGTTCTGCACCGCCACGCCGAATAGCGCAATAAAGCCCACCGCCGTGGCGATATTGAGCGTTTCCCCGCGCACATGGAGCGCGATCAGCCCCCCCAGCGTCGCCAGCGGCACCACGCCCATCACCAGGAAGGCCTGGCGAGTGTTGCCGAATTCGGCGATCAGCAGCACACCCATGATCACCAGCACGAGCAGCATGATGGCGCTCAGGCGCTTCTGTGCACGCTGCTGGTTCTCGAAGGTACCGGCCCATTCCATGCGGTACTTCTCGTGGTCGAAATGCACCTTGGCGTCGATTTGCTGCTGCGCGTCGGCCAGGTATTCCGATAGGGCGCGGTCGCGGTTGTCCACACGGATGGTGATCTGGCGCTTGCCCATCTCGTGCGCGATGGTGCTCTCGCCCATCTTCAAGCCGATGTGCGCCACGGCCGACAGCGGCACGCGTGCGCCCGAGGTCGAGTTCAGCGGCAGCTGGCCCAAGGCCTCGCGGTCTACCGCGACGGCGCGCGGCACGTGCAAGGTCACATTGTAGGTACGGTCGCCCACATAGACCTGCGTGATGGGCGCGCCGCCAATGGCGTTCGCGATCACCGTGTTCACGTCTGCCACATTGATGCCGTAGCGGGCGGCCGCCGCGCGGTCTGTTTCCACGACCAGTTGCGGGATTTGCGGTTCCTGGAAGATGGATGCGTCGTTCGTACCGCGGATGCCCTTGAGCACGTCGACGATCTCGCCGCCGACGCGGCGCATTTCCTTGAAGTCGTCGCCGTACAGGCGCAGCACCAAGGCGCTGTGTGCGCCACCGATCATGTCGTTCTCGCCGTCCACGATGGGCTGGCTGATACCGACGGAGATACCGGGAATCTGCTTGAGCCGCGCATTCAGGCGGTTGATGAACTCATCCTTGCTCTCGCCATGCCAGGTACTGTACGGCGTCAGGCCGACGGCGGATTCCACGTGCGAAGGTGTCCACGGGTCGGTACCCGTGTCGTTGCGGCCCATCTGCGTCACGATATAGGACACCTCCGGGAATTCGCGCACGGCACGGCGCACTTCGGCCGCCATCTCGATGGACTTGTCGATGGACAGGCCGCTCGGCATCTGTACCTGCATCCACAGCGAGCCTTCGTCCAGCTCCGGCAGGAACTCGCGACCCACGGTGGCGCCCAGCAGCAGCACCAGCGTCAGCGCGACGGCGCCGATCAGGTAGGACAGCTTGGCGTTTTCCAAGAGCGAATTGAGTGTCCGGCGGTAGGCCTGCTGTACGCGCTCCAGCACCTTGTTGTGGTGCACGGCATGCGGGCGGCGCAGGGCCATGAAGGCCAGGCCTGGCACCAGGGTCAGCGTCGTGAGCAGGGCACCCAGCAGGGCATAGCCCACCGTGTAGGCCATGGGCGAGAACAGCTTGCCTTCGGCACGTTCGAAGGCGAACAGGGGCAGATAGGCCGTGATGATGATGATGGTGGCGAACACGATGGGGTGGGCCACCTGGCGCGTGGCCTGCAACACCATCTTCTTGGTCAGCTTCTCGTTCGGGATGCTCTCGCGCTTCTTGAGGATCGTCTCCGTCACCACGATGGCGCCGTCCACGATCACGCCGAAGTCGATGGCGCCAAGCGAGAACAGGTTGGCCGGCATCTTGGTCAGGTGCATCAGGATAAATACAGCCACCAGCGCCAAGGGGATCGTCACGGCCGCCACGAAGGCACTGCGCGGGCTGCCCAGGAACAGGATAAGCACGATGATGACGAGGCCCACGCCTTCCATCACGGTGTGCGACACTTTCTCGACCGTCGCGTGCACCAGGTCGTCGCGGTCGATATAGGGCACGATTTTCACGCCCATGGGCTTGAGCTGCTTCTGCAGTTCATCGACGCGCTTGTGCACGTCCACCAGCACCTTGGACGGGTTTTCATACTTGAGCAGGTCGACGATGCCCTCGACCGTGTCCGGGTTATTGTCCTTGCCCAGCACGCCTTCGCGCACCTGGTGGCCGTAGATGAGCTTGCCCAGGTCACGCACCAGGATGGGCGTGCCATTGCGCTGCGTGACGACGATATTGCCCAGGTCGGTGAGCGTGCGCACCTGGCCGATGCCGCGCACGATATAGGACTGTTCGCCGCGCGACACGCGGCCGCCGCCGGCGCTGCCGTTGTTGGCGTTGATGGCCGTCATTACGTCCGTCACTGCCACGCCATAGCGCATCAGCTGCTTGGGGTCGAGCTCAAGCTGGTATTCCTTGGTGAAACCGCCGAAGTTGTCGACGTTGGCCACGCCGGGCACCTGCATCAGCGCCGGGATGACGATCCAGTGCTGGATCTCCGACAGATCCATCAGGTTCTTGGTGTCGGACTCCAGCGTGTAGCGGTAGATTTCACCGGCCGGGCCCGATACGGGGTCGAGCGAAGGCGTGATGCCGGTGGGCAGGGTGACGCCGGCCAGGCGTTCGTTGACGCGCGCGCGCGACCAGTAGTCCTCGGCGCCGTCGCGGAACACCAGCGTGATCAGCGACAGACCAAAGGTGCTGCTGGAACGCATGGTCACGACGCCGGGCGTACCGGCCAGCGCCCGCTCCAGGGGGATGGTGATCTGCTGCTCGATTTCTTCTGCAGCGAGGCCCGGCACCTGCGTGGTGACCTGGGCCGTCACGTCGCTCAGCTCGGGGTAGGCCTCGACGGCCATCTGGGTCCAGGAGTAGTAGCCGTACAGCGCGACAGCGCAGGCCACGAAAATCGCGATATAGCGTTTCTCGAGGCAGTGGCGGATAAGGTCGTTGATCAGCTGGTTAATCATTCAGCAGTACTCCGCCCTTGGTGACGACACGGTCCCCCGCCTTCAGGCCGGATACGACGCGTGCCATGCCGCCTTCGTCGTAGCCGATTTCCACCGTGCGGCGTGCGAAGGCCCAGGGCGACACTTCGACCAGCACCGTGGTGCTGTCGTTGTTCATCAAGAGCGCGGACTGCGGCACCAGCACCTGCGACTCCTGTGGGATGTCGATGGATACGCTGGCATACATATTGGGCATCAGGCGGCCCTTGGGGTTGGCGAAGGCGATGCGGATGGGCAGGCGACGCGTATCGGGGGCCAGCACATTGCTCACGGATGTCACCTTGCCGTGCAGCACCTCGCCCGCGTAGGCGGGCAGGGCGACGTCGGCATCCTGGCCGCGCTGCACGACCGAGACGAGGTTCTCCGGCACATTGGCCGTCACCCACACATTGCTCAGGTCGCTGACCGTCATCATGGTGGCCGTCGGGTCGTTCACCATGCCGCCCTGGCCCACGTTGAGCGCCGTCACGTAGCCGTCGCTGGGGGCCGTAATTACGATCTGATGTGCACCGGCGCCAGCGCCCGGCTTACCGCCGAACGACTCCAGGCGCGTCTTGGCGCGCGTGAGCTCGGCTTCCGCCTGCGTGTAGCCACTCTCGGCTGCTTCGAT